>DNNT01000024.1:4565-5412 GCA_003497545.1 Arenimonas sp.
TGATCGGCGGCGCCACCACCTCGCGGGCACACACCGCCCTCAAGATCGACCCGCACTACGATTCGCCCGTGGTCTGGGTAAAGGACGCTTCGCGCGCCGTCGGCGTCACCCAGTCCCTGCTCAGCGCCGAGCTGCGCGGCCCGTTCGTGGCCGCCAACGCCGCCGACTACGCCGAAGTGCGCGCCCGCCATGCCAACCGCGGCGAAGCCAAGCCGCTGATGCCACTGGCCCGCGCCCGGGCCAAACATTTCGACGGCGGCTGGGCGGAGTACGTGCCGCCGGCGCCGCTCAAGCCCGGCCTGACGGCGTTCGACGACTACCCGCTCGAAGACCTGCGCGAAGTCATCGACTGGACGCCCTTCTTCCAGACCTGGGAGCTGGCGGGCCGCTACCCGGCCATCCTCGACGACGCCGTGGTGGGCGCGCAGGCGCGCGAACTGTTCCGCGACGCCACCGCCATGCTCGACCGCATCATCGGCGAGAAGTGGCTGGTGGCGAAGGCGGTGGCGGGCCTGTGGCCGGCGGTTTCCGCCGGCGACGACATCCACGTGCTCGACGATGCCGGCCACCCGCTGGCCACCCTGCACTGCCTGCGCCAGCAGGCGGAAAAACCCGACGACCGCCCGAATTTCTGCCTGGCCGACTTCATCGCGCCGCGCGACAGCGGCCGCGCCGATTGGGTGGGCGGGTTCGCCGTGACCGCCGGCCTGGNNCGACTGGCCGAAGCGCTGGCCGAACGCCTGCACCAGAAGGTGCGCAAGGAACTGTGGGGCTACGCGCCGGACGAGGCGCTCGACAACGAGGCACTGGTACGCGAGCAGTACCGCGGCATCCGCCCCGCGCCGGG
>DNNT01000309.1 GCA_003497545.1 Arenimonas sp.
CGGCGATGGCGTCGCCGCTGCGGTCGGCCGAGGCCGAACGGATGATCTCGATGCGCTCCACCAGCTCGGCCGGGATGCGGTCGACGAAGAAGCTGCGGTCGAAGCCGGCGCCCGGCACGCGCTTGCCGTTGATCAGGATCTGGGTGTAGCCCGGGTCGAGGCCGCGCAGGCGCACGCCGTCGTATTCGAGCACGTCGGACAGGAAGGCCACGCTGGGCACGCGCTTGAGCATGTCGCCCACGGTGAGCGGCTCGAACTGCTGGAAGTATTCAAGATCGTAGGACAGCACCGGCGCGGTGTCGGCGGTGCGGTCGCGGTAGACGATCTCGCCCTTCACCTCGATGGCCTCGAGCTGGGTGGCCTCGCCGCGGCGGCCGTCGCCGCCGTCGGGGGTGGTGACGGTGGACTGGGCCACGGCCGGCAGCGTGGCCACGAGCAGGGCGCCGGCCAGCGCGCGGGACAGGGAGGCTGCGAGCACGTTCTTTTTCATCGGGGTTAAATTTCCGTGAGAGGTGCCGGCTTTGTACGTGCGCCGCGAGGCGGTTCCGTTTCCGGCATGTGGCGCTTCCGTGACGATGGCGCTGTCACATCGCCGACGCACGGCCGCGATAGAAACGTCATCCAAATTCCCCGACCCCCGGAGTCCCCGATGTCGCTTCGCCTCGCGCCGCTGTCCGCCGCCCTGCTCCTGCTCGCCGCCTGCGCCAGCGCGCCCGAGCGCGAGCCCGACGAACAGGCCGAGGTGGACCCGCTGCTGTCGCAGGCCGGGGTGGCGCACGTGGTGGTGGAAGAGGCCTTCGTGAGCCTGGAGACGCCGCGGGACAACATCGATTCGCCGGCGGCCNNTCGAGACCTGGCTGTTCGCCACCGCCAAGGAAGGCAAGGGCCTGGTGGTGTACGACGGCGACACCGGCGCCACCCTTCGCACCGTCGGCACCGAGGGCCGCAAGCCGGGCCAGTTCAAGCGCCCGAACGGCGTGTCGGTGCACGGCAACCTGCTGTTCGTGGTCGAGCGCGACAACCAGCGCGTGCAGGTGCTGTCGCTGCCGGACATGGAAACCCTGGCCACCTTCGGCGAGACCGAACTGCGCAAGCCCTACGGCCTGTGGGTGCGCGAACACGCCTCGGGCCAGCTCGAAGTGCTGGTCACCGACGCCTACATGGCCGGCAAGGATGCGCAGGACGAGGACATCTTGCCGCCGCTGGCGCAGCTCGACCGCCGCGTGCAGCGTTACCTGGTCTCGGTGGACGGCGGCGAAATCAATGCGGTCAACGCCGGCCACTTCGGCGACACCAGCGAGTCGGGCGCCATCCGCGTGCCCGAATCGCTCTGGGGCGACGCCGCCAACGACCGCCTACTGGTGAGCGAGGAAGACCTGGCCAGCGGCACCGCCCTGCGCGAATACAGCCTGGCCGGCGAGTTCCGCGGCCGCACGATCGGCACGGGCCTGTTCAAGGCCCAGGCCGAGGGCATCGCACTCTGGGCCTGCGCCGACGGCAGCGGCTACTGGCTGGCCACCGACCAGTTCAAGGACCGCAGCCTGTTCCACGTGTTCGACCGCAAGACCATGGAACACCGCGGCGCCTTCGCGGGCCTCAAGACCGCCAACACCGACGGCGTGTGGCTGCACCAGGCGCCGACCGCGCGTTTCCCGCAGGGCGTGTTCTACGCCGTGCACGACGACATGGCCGTGGCGGCGTTCGACTGGCGCGACATCGCCGCCGCGCTCGACCTGCCGCTGGCCTGCCCCGCCGCGCCCTGATCAGCAGGGAATGCGCCGCAGGTCGTCGAGCAGCGCCGCTGCCGTGACCGCGGCGCCGGCGCCCGGCCCCTGGATCACCAGCGGGCGTTCGTCGTAGCGGCTGCTGTAAATGGCGACGCGGTTGTCGCAGCCACCGCCGCCGGCGAGCGGGTCGTTTGCGGCCAGTGACTCCAGGCCGATGCGCGCGCCGCTTTCGTCGAGCCGCGCCACGAACCGCAACACCCGGCCTTCACGCGCGGCCTGGCGGGCACGTTCGCACAGCACGGCGTCGAGCGTGGGCAAGGCGGCGTCCACGGCTGCGAGGTCCGGCGCCTCGCGCAGGGCCGGGCCCAGCAGCGATTCCACCTGCACCTCGGCGTGCTCCAGCGGAAAGCCCGCGGTGCGCGCCAGGATCAGCAACTTGCGGCGCACGTCTTCGCCGGAAAGATCGACGCGGGGGTCGGGCTCGGCGTAACCGCGCGCCACCGCGGCGCGCACCTTCTCCGAAAACGGCGCGTGGCCGTCGTAGCCGTCGAACAACCAGGCCAGCGTGCCCGAGAGCACGCCCGCCACCGCGCGGATGCGGTCGCCGCCGGCGCGCAGCTCGCGCAGGCAGCGCAGCAGCGGCAGGCCGGCGCCCACCGTGGCGGCGTCGCCGTAGTGCAGGCCGTTGCCGGCCAGCGCGCGGATCTCGTGGTGGCGCAGCAGCGGGCCGCCCAGGCCCAGCTTGTTGGCGCTNNTCCACCACGATGTCGCCGGGGCGCAGCGGCGGCGGCAGCAGGCCGGAGCCGTCGTGCGCGGGGGCGGTGGCCAGCGCGGCCACGGCGGTGGCGGGGTCGAGTCCGTGCGCGTCATGCAATCGATGGCGCGAATTCGCGACCAGGCACAGCGGCCGGCGCGGCTCGGGTTCGGCCTGCAGGCGCGCCAGCAGCGCGCGGCCCACGGTGCCGACGCCCAGCAGGGCGATGCGCCGCGTGGCCGGGGCGGGCCGCGGTTCGGCGACGGCGCTCATCGCGCCACCGCCCGGGCCGGGGCGGCCTCGGCAGCGAAGGCAGCGCGGTCGAGCGCGGCGCCCAGGTCGGCTTCCAGGTCGGGCAGCGCTTCGATGCCCACCGACAGCCGCAGCAGGCCGTCGCCGATGCCGGCGTTGCGGCGCGCCTCGGCCGACATGGCGGCGTGCGTCATGGTGGCCGGGTGCGCCACCAGGCTTTCCACGCCGCCCAGCGATTCGGCCAGGGTGAAGTGCTGCAGTCCGTCGAGGAAGGCGCGCACGGCCGGCACGCCGCCGGCCAGGTCGAACGACACCATGGCGCCGAAGCCACGCTGCTGCTTCGCCGCGAGCGCGTGGCCCGGGTGCGTGGCCAGGCCGGGGAAATGCGTCGCGCGCACCGCCGGGTGGCGCGCCAGGCGCTCGGCCAGCGCGGCGGCGTTTTCCTGGTGCACGCGCAGGCGGGCGTCGAGCGTGCGCAGGCCGCGCAGGGTGAGGAAGCTGTCGAAGGGCGAGCCGGTGAGGCCCAGCGCGTTCGCCCACCACGCAAGCTTTTCCAGCAGCGCCGGGTCGCGGGCCACCAGCGCGCCGCCGACCACGTCGCTGTGGCCGTTGATGTACTTGGTGGTGGAATGCAGCACCAGGTCGGCGCCGAATTCCAGCGGCCGCTGCAGCGCCGGCGACAGGAAGGTGTTGTCGGCCAGCAGCAGCGCGCCGGCGGCGTGGGCGGCCAGCGCCACCGCGCGCAGGTCGGTGAGCCGCAGCAGCGGGTTCGAGGGCGTTTCCACCCACACCAGCCGCGCCGGGCGCGACAGCGCCTGGGCGCGCGCGGCGGCGTCGCCCAGGTCCACCAGCTCCAGTTCGAAGCGGCCCTTGCGCGCCAGCGCGTCGAACAGCCGCCAGCTGCCGCCGTAACCGTCGTGCGCCGCCACCAGCCGGTCGCCGGGTTCGAGCAGCGCCTCCAGCGCCAGCGTGATGGCGGCCATGCCGGTGGCGGTGACCACGGCGCCGGCGCCGCCCTCGAGTTCGGCCAATGCGTCGGCCAGCAGGTCGCGGGTGGGGTTGCCGCTGCGGGTGTAGTCGTAGCGGCGCTTGTGGTCGAAGCCGGCGAAGCTGAAGTTGCTCGACAGCACCAGCGGCGGCGTGACGGCGCCGAAGGCGGTGTCGGCGTCGATGCCGGCGCGCACGGCCACGGTGGCGGGACAGCGGGCGCTCATGCCGCGTCTCCCAGCGATTCGCGCAGGATGCGGGCGATGGCCGCGTCTTCCTTCAGGAAGGCGTCGTGGCCGAACTCCGAGCGCAGCACGCGCAACCGCGCCGGGCCGCCCAGGCCTTCCACCAGCGCCTGCAAATCGGACAGCGGCACCAGCCGGTCTTCCGCCACCGCCACCACGGTGGTGGGAACGGTGACGGCAGCGGGGTCCACGCGCTGCAGGTCGATCGATTCGGAAAGGCGCAGGAAGGCGGTGGAGCACCAGCGCGCGGCGTAACGTCGGCCGCAGTGCGCCAGGTAATCCTCGGCGGCGGTGCGCACCTGGCCGGAGGCGCAGTCGGCCGGCGCGTCGAAGCGGCGGGCGAATTCCTCGGGCGTGCGGTAGCTCAGCATCGCCCACTGCCGCGCCAGCGACAGCGCGTGCGACACCTTGCCCTCCGCGCGCCCCAGCGCCACCACCTGCCGCTGCAGCGCGCGCCAGGCACTGGCGTAAGGGTGCGGGCGGTGCGCGCCGGAAATCGCCACCAGCCGTTGCACCCGTGCACCGTGCCGAGCCGCGAACTGCAGGCCCACCATGGCGCCATAGCTGGCGCCGACGAACGCCTCGAGCCGCGCGATGCCGAGGCGGTCGAGCACCGCGGCCAGCGCGTCGGCCTGATCGGCGGGGNNAGCCATTCGCCGCGCAGCACCACCCGGCGCGGGCCGGCGTGGCGCATCGCCAGCGGCAGCTCGAACACGAAGCGGCGCGCCGGACGCGCGGGCGCGGCGAAGGCGGCCGGCGCGTCGGCCGGTTCGGCGTGGGGGGCGGTGCTGAGGCTCATCGTCGGCTCCTGGGTGGGCTGGCCCCAAGGAGTTCCGGCGGCGGAAAGGTGTCGTGCGCCCCCGCGGCGCGGGGAACGGTACGACCCATCTCTCGGTGGACACGAAGTCCCCGCAGGAATTGGCACCTTCATGCGCGATTGCTCGCGCATGGGTTGCCCCGGCGTCATTGGGCCTACCCCTCAGCCGGTCTCGATGGGATTGCAGGAGCGAGATTGCCCGGGCGCGCACCGCCTGTCAATCCCTTCATCCGCATGAAGCGATGGATACCGGGCTCAGGTCCGGTATTTGGCCAGCAGCTCGGCCTCGGACAGCGGCCGGTCGTAGAGGTAACCCTGGGCGTCGTCGCAGCCCAGCGCGCGCAGGCGCTCGGCGTCCTCGGCCTCTTCCACGCCCTCGGCCAGGGTGTTGAGCTGCAGGCTGCGCGCCAGCGCGATCACCGTGCGTACGATGCCCTCGGCGGGCCCCGGCACGCGCAGGTCGCGCACGAAGGACTGGTCGATCTTCAGGCGGTCCAGCGACAGCCGGCCCAGGTAAGCCAGCGACGAATAACCGGTGCCGAAATCGTCGATGGCCACACGCACGCCGCGCTCGCGCAGGGCGGCCAGCAGGGTGATGGTGGACTGCACGTCGGCCATCAGCATCGATTCGGTGATCTCGATTTCCAGCAACGCTGGCGCCAGGCCCGACGACTCGAGTTCCGACAGCACCTGCGGCAGGAAGTCGGCGCGACGCAGCTGGCCGGTGGCGATGTTCACCGACACCGGCACGCGCGGCAGGCCGGCCGCCTGCATGCGCACCGCCGCCTGGCAGGATTCGCGCAGCATGAAGTCGCCGATGGCCGTGATGAGCCCGGCTTCTTCGGCCACCGGAATGAACTCCCCCGGCGACACCACGCCGCGTTCGGGGTGCCGCCAGCGCACCAGCGCCTCCAGCCCCACCAGGTGCCCGCCGACCAGCGCCACCTGCGGCTGGTAGACGGCGAACAGCTCGCGCCGCTGCAGGGCCAGCCGCAGCTGCGATTCCAGCGTAAGACGGCGGAGGCTTGCGCCGGGCTGGCCCGGCGAATAAACCGACAGCCGTTGTTCGCCCTCGCCCCGGGAAAGGTTGAGCGCGGCCGTGGCCGACACCAGCAGCAATTCGGCCTCGGTGCCGTGCTCCGGCGAAAGCGCCAGGCCGGCGCTCAGGGCCAGCACCAGCCGCTGCCCGGCGATTTCGAACGGCTGCTGCATTTCCAGCTGCAACCTGTCCACCACGGCGCGCACCTCGGCCTCGCCCGCGCCGGGCAGGGCCACGGCGAACTCGTCGCCCGACACGCGCGCCAGCGTGCCGCCTTCGCCGAACACCCCCGCCAGGCGCCGGGCCAGCATCTGCAGCACTTCGTCGCCAACGCCATAGCCCAGGGATTCGTTGACCTGCTTGAAGCGGTTGATGTTCAGCAGCAGCACGGCCAGCCGCGGCTCGGCGGACGCCAGGCGCGCCGCCACCGCATCGCCGAAGCTGCGGCGGTTGGGAAGACCGGTCAGCGGGTCGGTGCGGCTGAGTTCCTCGATGCGCGACTGCACCTGCTTGCGTTCGGAAATGTCGATGAACTGGCCCAGGAAGTTCAGGCGCCCGCCCTCATGGCGGATGCGTGTGATGGCCAGCCACTCGGGATAGACCTCGCCGCTCTTGCGCCGGTTCCAGATCTCGCCCTCCCAGCGACCGCGCTGGGTCACCTCTTCCCACATGCGCTGGTAGAAAGCCTTGTCCTGGTAACCCGAGGACAGCATGGACGGCCGGCGGCCCACCGCTTCTTCCGCGCTGTAGCCGGTGACGCGCTCGAAGGTGCGGTTGACGCTGAGGATCACGCCGTCGCCGTCGCAGATAACGATGCCCTCGTGGCTGTTGGCGAAGGCGTCGGCGGCGATGCGCAGCTGCACTTCGTCCTGGCGCCGTTGGCTGATGTCCATGTGCACGCCGGCCAGGCGCAGCGGCCGGCCCTGCGCGTCGCGCTCGAGCACCATGCCGCGCGAATGGATCCAGGCCCAGTGGCCCTGCGCGTGGCGCAGGCGCATGTCGATCTCGAAGTGGTTGATGGCCGGGTCGGCCAGGCGCGCGTAGGCGCGTTCGAGCATGGGTTCGTCGTCGGGGTGCAGGCGCTCGCGCCAGGTGGTGGCCACCTCGGCGTCGCGGTGCGGGTCCAGGCCCAGCATCTCGAACCAGCGCGCGTTGGCCGTCATCTCGCCCGTGGCGAGGTTGTTCTCCCAGGCACCCAGCGCGCCGGCGTTGAGGGCCGCCGTGAGGCGACGCCCGGCATCGGCGGCAAGTTGCTCGCGCTCACGCAGGATGATGCTGGCGCTGATGTCGGCGGCGGCGCTGGTGATGGCCACCAGGAAGTCGGTGTCGAAGCGGTTGGGCTCGCGGTCGGCCACCACCAGCACGCCGAGCTTCTGGCCCATTTCCACCAGCGGCACCATCACGGCCGAGCGCAGGCCCAAGGCGCGCAGCTGCGCGAGCGCAGGATGCGGGTTGGTCAGGTGCTCGAGGTCGTTCTGGACCTGCACCTCGCCCGTGCGCAAGGCGCGCACCGCAGGTCGCTCGGCGTCGGCCGGATCGTCCAGGTCGGCGTCCGGGAAGCGGTTGCGTTCGGGGTCGAAACCCACCAGCGTGGCCTGCACCAGCGTGTGCCCGTCGGGCTGCAGGCGCATCAGGCCGGCCATGGTGTAACCGCCCTCCTGCACCAGGATGCGGCAGATCTCCGTGCCCAGCACGCTGCGGTCGGTCAGGCGCTGCGCGGCCAGGCTAGCCTGGCTGACGGTACGCAGCAGCCGCGCCTGCCGGCGCACGCGCGCCGAGGCGCGCTCGATCTCGCGCGCCACCGCGGCCAGCTCGTCGCCGCCGNNCGAACCACAGGCGGGCGGCGGCCGCCTGCAGGCGCCGGGTGCGCTGGGTCCACGCCGCGCGCAACAGCAGCCACAGCAGCACGGTGAAAGCCAGGACCCCGGCGGCGTTGAACAGGAAGCGCCGCCCGGCCTCATGGCGAAGCCGGGCCGCCACCGGGCCGGCATCGGCCTCCACCACCAGCATGGCGTAACGGCTGGGGTCGACGCCGACCAATACCTCCTGCGACAGCGCCATCGCCAGCGTGTCGCCGGCGAACAGCGCCCGGCCCGAATTGCCGGCATAGGCGGCGCTGGCGAGCGCCTCGCGCACCGCGGCCGGGCGATCGGCCAGCAAGGTGGCGAAGTCCTTGCCAATGTCGCGGCGGTGCAGCGACGACAGCACCTTGCCTTCGCCGTCCACCACCCAGGCCGAGGCCACGCGCGGATCCACCGCCAGCCCGCCCACCAGGCGCGCGGTGCCGTGGCGGATGCCGAGTTCGGCCTGGGCGTCGATGCGGCGGGCCTGCGCCCACAGCACGCGGGTGACGTCGTCGGCCACGTCGGTGCGCGCCGATTCGTCGATGCGCCCCAGGATGACGACCAGCTGCACCGCCAGCGCCGCCACCGACAGCGCCAGCAGCAGCGCCGGCAGCATCACGCGGGCGGGCCGGGCGGTGAGCACGCGGACGATCACGGGACCTCCCCCGCCGGCGTGCCGCGCAGCGCGGCGTCCAGGAGCCGGGCGTCGACGATTTCCGGGTGTACCCGCAGGTCGGCGCCCAGCGGGCCTTCGCGCAGGATCGCGGCCAGCGCGTCGATGGACGACTGCATGGGCGAAGGCGAACCGTCGAAGAAACGGCGGCTCTCGCCCAGGTCGAAGAAGGCGATGCCGGACAGCGCATGCCGGTAGCCATCGGCGTCCAGGCGGCCGTCGGCGGTGAGGATGTCGAGCGGCAGTGAACCGGGCTTGCGGAACGCGGCGACGCTGCGGTCCCAGGCGCGCAGCAGGGCCACCACGTCGTCGCGGCGCGACTCGAGCACGTCGGTGCGCACCACCAGCACGTCGAGCACCAGGCCGGGGTGGGTGGCGGTGCTGAACAGGGTCACCGCGCCTTCGGCTTCGAACTCGGACAGGAAAGGCTCGTACACCACGGCGGCAGCCGCGTCGCCCTCGCGCCAGCGCCTGGCCAGGTAGGACGCCTGCACCTGGGCCTTGCGGATGTCGACCTGCGACAACCCGCCCTCGGCCAGCGCGCGGTCCAGGATCAGCTGGCCGACCGCGGTGTCTTCCACCAGCACGCGCTGCCCGCGCAGCTGCGCCAGGTCCTCGATGCCGGGGCGCACCACCAGCGCGTCGGCGCCGCGCGAGTCCGACAGCACCGCCACGATGCGGAGGTCGACGCCCTCGGAGGCCAGGCGGATCGCCTCGTCCAGGGTGAAGCCGGCCAGGTCCACCATGCCTTCGTGCAGCAACTGGGTGGATTCGGTGTTCGACACCGATTCCACCAAGCGAAGGGAGGCCGGCAGGTCGTTGGTTTCACGCGCCAGCACCAGCGGCTCGTAGCCGATCCACGGCCCCACCGCCACCCGCAGCGGCGCCGGCGGTGGCGGCGGCGCCAGCCAGGCCACCAGGGCCATCAGCCCGGCCACGACCAGCACCAGGGGCAGGCCCCAGGCTACGGCTTCGAAGCGGGTGCTCAGGTCGCGCAACGACATGTCTGTGGCATTCCCCTTTGCGCCCTACGTTAGCCGCTTGCCGGCCGTCCGCCAATCGGGGATTGACGCGGCGCGGGCCGCCTTGCACATACTTGCCGGATGAATCCGACGCCCCGCCTCGCCCTTTCCGCCCTGGCCACGCTGCTGCTGGCCGCCGGCTGCGCCACCACCGCGCCCGCCCTGCCCGATCCGTCGTCCCGGCCGATGCCGCGGGTGTTCGGCGCCGAAGCCGCCGCCGTGGCCGAAGCCTTCCTGACGCCGGCCCGGCCCGAGGACGAAATCGATTCCGTCGCGACCTGGACCGCGCCCGACGGCGCCACCTGGCTGATCGCCACCGCCAAGGAAACCCACCGCCTGGTGGTGTTCGACGCCGACACCGGCGAACACCGCCTCGACGTCGGCGGTCCGGGCGACGGCCCCGGCCGGTTCAACCGCCCCAACGGCATCGCCACCTTCGGCGACCTGCTGTTCGTGGTGGAGCGCGACAACCACCGCGTGCAGGTGCTGCGCCTGCCCGACTTCAAGCCGGTGGCGATGATCGGCGCCGACGTGCTGCGCAGCCCCTACGGCCTGTGGCTGCGCGAAACCGCGCCGGGCGAGCTGGAAATGCTGGTCACCGACAGCTTCATGGCCGACTACCGCATCCAGCTGCTGCCACCGATGGACGAGCTGGACGAACGCGTGAAGCGCTTCCTGATCGACATCGAGGGTGACGCGCTGGAGGCCCGCCTGGCCGGCCAGTTCGGCGACACCACCGAGGAAGGCGCGCTGCGCATGGTGGAATCGATCGCCGGCGACCCGATGCACGACCGCCTGCTGATCGCCGAGGAAGACCTGCGCGTGGGCACCACCCTGCGCGTGTACGACCTGGCCGGCCAGTACACCGGCCGCAACCTGCCGCGCGAGCGCTTCAAGGCCCAGGCCGAGGGCGTGGCGCTGTGGGCCTGCCCGGACGGCAGCGGCTACTGGGTGACCACCGACCAGAACAGCGACCTGACCGTCTTCCACGTGTTCGACCGCCGCGAGCTGGGCTACCTGGGCAGCTTCACCGGCGAAAAGGTGGCGCTGACCGACGGCATCTGGCTGCACGCCGCCGCCACCCGGGCCTTCCCCNNCCGCCGCCCTCGACCTGCGCCAGGACTGCCAGGAATAGGGGTCTCCCGGCGGGTATAATCGCGGGCTTATGTCCGAACACCTGACCCAGACCCGCCGCCGCCGCACGTTCGCGATCATTTCGCACCCCGACGCCGGCAAGACCACCCTCACCGAGAAGCTGCTGCTGTTCGGCGGCGCNNCCCGGGCCACGCCGACTTCGGCGAGGACACCTACCGCGTGCTCACCGCCGTGGACAGCGCCCTGATGGTGATCGACGTCGCCAAGGGCGTCGAGGAGCGCACCATCAAGCTGATGGAGGTCTGCCGCCTGCGCGACACGCCCATCATGACCTTCATCAACAAGCTCGACCGCGAGGGCAAGGAGCCCATCGAGCTGCTGGACGAAGTGGAGCGCGTGCTCGGCATCCAGTGCGCGCCCATCACCTGGCCGATCGGCATGGGCCAGCGCCTGAAGGGCGTGGTGCACCTGGTGAGCGGCGAAGTGCACCTGTACGAACAGGGCCGCAACTTCACCCGCCAGGACAGCACCATCTTCGCCTCGCTCGACGACCCCGGCCTGGCCGAGCGCATCGGCGGGCAGATGCTGGCCGACCTGCGCGACGAGCTGGAACTGGTGCAGGGCGCCTCGCACCCCTTCGACAAGCAGGCCTACCTGGACGGAAAGCAGACGCCGGTGTTCTTCGGCTCGGCGGTGAACAACTTCGGCGTGCAGCCGCTGCTCGACTTCTTCGTCGAACACGCGCCGTCGCCGCAGCCGCGCGCCACCACCCGCCGCGAGATCGCGCCGGAGGAAGAAACCTTCTCCGGCTTCGTCTTCAAGATCCAGGCCAACATGGA
>DNNT01000320.1 GCA_003497545.1 Arenimonas sp.
CCAGTGCGCGCTGGCCCAGCGTGAGCGAGATTCGGCCGTCCTGCGGCAGGCGCTTTTCGGCGATGTCCAGCCGCGCCATCACCTTCACGCGCGACACCAGCAGCGGCGCCAGCCGCGCCGGCAGGCTGAGCACTTCGCGCATCACGCCGTCCACGCGCAGGCGCACGCGCAGCGCGGCTTCGAAGGGTTCGACGTGGATGTCGGACGCGCCCTGGCGCGCGGCCTCGGCGATCAGGCCATTGATCAGGCGGATCACCGGCGCGTCGTCCTGGTCTTCGAGCAGGTCGGCGGCGGTGGGCAGTTCGCCGGCCAGCGCGTCGAGCGGGCCCAGGTCGGCGTGGCCGGCGAGGGTGGCGNNCCACGTCGTCGCCGCCCAGCAGCAGTACGCCCTGGCGCTTGGCGAAGCCGTAGTCGAGGGCGGCCGGCGCGGTCACGGCTGCGGCGCCTCGTCGGCGCGCGGCGGCTCGGCGCGCAGGTAGTCCTGCACCACGGCGTCGAGCGCGGCGCGTTCGCCGGCGTCCACGCCGGGGTCGCGGCTGCGCATGTAGTCATAGCGCGGCGCGGTGGCGTTGCGGGCGTCGTCGGCGTTGCGGATCACGGTGGGGCGGATGAAGACCATCAGGTTGGTGCGGGTCTTCTGCCGCGACTTGCTGCGGAACAGGGCGCCGGCCACCGGGATGTCGCCCAGCACGGGGATCTTGTCGACCGAGAGCTGCTCGCCCTGGTCGAGCAGGCCGCCGAGCACGACGATGTTGCCGTCGTCCACCTGCACCGTGGTCTCGATCTCGCGCTTGTTGAGGATCAGGTCGTTCGAACCGGCGCCGAGCACGCCGGCCACGGCCGACACCTCCTGGCGCAGGAACAGGGTGATGCCGCCGCCCGGGTTCACCTGCGGCTTCACTTCCAGCTGGATGCCCACGTCCTGGCGCTGGGTGGTGCGGAAGGGGTTGGCGTTGTTGTCGCCGAGCACCTCGCCGGTGGTGATGGGCACTTCCTGGCCGACCAGGATGCGCGCCTCCTCGTTGTCGAGCGTCAGGATGGACGGCGTGGACAGCAGGTTGGAGCGGTTGTCGGACTTGACGGCGTTGATGATGGCGCCGAACAGGCGGTCGCTGTTGCTGCCGCCGATGCCCAGCAGGCCACCGGCAGTGCCCAGCAGCGACTGCAGCGCGGCGTCGCGCAGGTCGGCTTCGGAACTGCCGTCCTCGGCGTCGCGGCCGGCGGCGGCGCCGACCAGCGGCAGCAGGCCCGGCGCGTCGCCGGGGAAATTGGTGGCGGCGAAGGGCACGTTGCCGTCCTTGCCGGCCAGCAGGAACTGCACGCCGAGCTTCTTGGCGGTGCCGTCGGAGACCTCCACCACGATCGCCTCCACCAGCACCTGTTCGCGGCGCGTGTCGAGCTGGCTGATCACCGAGGCCAGCATGCGCTGGGTTTCGGCATCGGCGCTGATGACGATGGCGTTCGCACCCGGATAGCGCGCCAGGTTGGCGCGGCGGCCGGAGGGCGTGGCCGGGGCGGGCGTGGTGGCGGCCTGGGCGCTGCCGGCGGTGGATGCCGCGGCCGCGTCCGGCGCCTGGCCCACCAGCTGTTGCAGCATCGGCAGCAGCTGCTCGGCGTTGGCGTGCTGCAGGCGCACCACGCGCACGTCGGCGCTGGCGGAGGCGCGCTGGTCGAGGTCGGTGACCACGGTGGCGATGCGTTCGACCGCGGCCGGGTCGCCGCGCAGCATCACGGCGTTGCTGCTTTCCACCGGGATGACGCTGAGCGTGCCCGGGCGCGCGCCTTCGCCGGCGCCGGGCGCGGCGACCAGCTGCGAGACGACGGCGGCGATTTCGCGCGCCGAGCTGTTGCGCAGCGGCACGGTGCGGATGTCGCTGCGGTCCTGGTCGATCTGCGCCACCAGCGCGCGCAGGCGCGCCAGGTTGTCGGCGTAGTCGGCCACCAGCAGGCTGTTGCCCTGCGGCGTCGGCGCCACCACGCCGCCGCGGCCGACCAGGGCCTTGAGCGTTTCGGCGGCAGTGCGGGCGTCCACGTGGCGCAGGCGGAAGATTTCGGTGGCATAACCCAGGCCGCCGTCGCCGGCCGAGGCCGGCTGCTGCGCGGCACCCTCGTCGGGCACCACGCGGTAGGCGTTGTTGCCGGTGGGAATGGCGACCAGCCCGTTGGCGCGCAGCGTGGCCAGCAGCACGC
The DNA here is from genome assembly GCA_003497545.1 of Arenimonas sp. Taxonomy (GTDB): domain Bacteria; phylum Pseudomonadota; class Gammaproteobacteria; order Xanthomonadales; family Xanthomonadaceae; genus Arenimonas. The sequence continues at coordinate 2,191 of DNNT01000320.1, forward strand.
CCAGCAGGTCGGCCGGGCCCAGCGCTTCCTGGCTGGTGATGGTCACGGAGCCCTGCACGCGCGGATCGAGGATGAAGGTGCTGCCGGTGGCGCGCGACACGTCCTGGATGAAGGCGCGCAGGTCCACGCCCTGCAGGTTCAGGGCCTGGCCGCCTTCGTTGGCGGGTTCGCCCGCGGGAGACTGCGCCGCGGCGAACGCGGGCAGCAGGGCAAGGGCGAGTGCACAGGCCAGGGAACGGCCGGGAATGGTGGTCACGGGGACTCCGTCTGCAGCGTGATGGTGTGGCGCTGGTCGTCGCGCTCGAGGGTGAGGGTGGTGGCGCCGCCGGCGACCGCGCCCGACTGCAGCATCTGGCCGAGTTCGGCCATGCGTTCGGGCGTGAGTTCTTCCCCGTTGACGGCCAGCAGCACGTCGCCGGAACGCAGGCCGGCCGAACGCAGCGTGCGGCCGTCGCCGCGCTGGATCAGGGTGAAGCCGTCGAGCCGGCCGTTGCGCAGGCGCGGGCGCAGGCCCGCCTCGGCCAGCAGCTGGCGCGGGTCAATGGCGGTGCCGGTGGGTTCCGGCGCTTCGGCGGGCGCCTTCTGCGCGGGGGGCGCCACCGGCAGCGCGGACACGGCCGCCGGCAGCGCCAGGCGGTGCGT
>DNNT01000256.1 GCA_003497545.1 Arenimonas sp.
GGCAGGTAGTACTCGATGCCGGCCGGCGCGCCGCCTTCCTTCAGGTCCTGGTAGAGCGGGCAGCGGCGTGGATCGAATTCGAAGCGTTCGCGCAGCAGTTCGCGCACGCGCTTCGCGCTTTCCGCATCGAGCGGGAATTCGCGCGCGGGCAGCAGGCGCACGCTGTCCACCGGGTGGTCGGAGCGCTGGGTCTCGGGGTCGAAGGTGCGCAGCGAATCGATCTCGTCGTCGAACAGTTCGACCCGGTAGGGCAGGTCCGAACCCATCGGGAACAGGTCGAGCAGGGCGCCGCGCACGGCGAAATCGCCGGGGTCGAGCACCTGCGGCACGTTGCGGTAGCCGGCGCCCTCGAGGCGGCGCTTTTCGGCGTCGAGGTCGAGCTTCTGGCCCTTGCGCAGGTCGAGCGTGTTGCCGGCGATCCAGCTCGGCGGCGGCAGCCGNNGCAGCCGGTACAAGGCGGCCACGCGCTGCGAAATGATGTCGGGGTGCGGGCTGAACAGGTCGTAGGGCAGCGTTTCCCAGTCGGCGAAATGCAGCACCGGCAGCTCGTCGGCGCCCTGGCCGGCGAACACGCGCAGGTCGTGTTCCAGCGCCTGGGCGCCGTGGCTGTCGCGTGTGACCGCCAACACCAGGCCGTCGTGCCTGCGCGCGGTTTCGGCGAGGGCCAGGGCGAAGGCGCTGGCGCTGGAAGGGGCGCGCCAGAGGGCGCGCTGCTGGCCCGCCCGGGGACGGGGCGCGCTGGGAAGGAGGGGGCGGGTCATGAGGCCGCGGATTTTACCGCAGCCGGCGTGACGGGGTTTTCAGCGGCGGGGGNNGGCGGGGGCGCGCCGCCGGCGGTTCGGCCAGGTCGAGGGTGACGCGCACCTCGCCGAAGGCGCCGGGGATGTGCTCGCGCCGGAAGCCGACGGCCTGCGCCAGCGCGATCATCGCGGTGTTGTCGTCCAGCACGTCGCCCCAGATGTGGCGGATGCCGTTCGCCTGTGCCCATTCCACCAGGCGCCGCATCAGGGCCAGGCCCAGGCCCTGGCCGGCCAGGAAGTGCGAGACCAGGATGGCGAACTCGGCGCTGTCGCTGCCGGGGTCGCGGTCCAGGCGCGCCACCGCGCCGACCAGGGCTTCGCCGGGCGGCAGGGGTTCGGCGGCCACCACGGCGAAGTGTTCGCCGGGCACCGGGTTCACCAGCGCCTGCAGGTACTCCGGCGACAGCGCCTTGACCGGGTGCAGGTAGCGGCGCCGCACCTCGTCCTCGTTGAGCAGCTGGAAGGCGCCGTCGATGGGTCCGGCGTCAAGCGGGTTGACCGGGCGGATCCACATTTCGCGGCCATCCGGCAGGCGCAGCACGTCGGTCCGCTCGGGGCGGCGGGACGGTCGGCGGGTGGCGGGGCGGGTGGCTCTCGGGCTCATGTCGCGAAGCCTCCCAGCAACGCGTTGCATGCGTGCTCTATTTCCTGCCCGGTCCGTTCATGGGGCGGGGCGGCGAGCATTGTGACCCATCGGGGAGGTTGTTACGCTCGGGGCGACGGGACGGGGGGCCGCGATGGACCGGCGAGGCCAGGCTTGGCGCAATGCGGTGGTCTTCGCCGGGCTGGTGATCGGCGCGTGGTTCCCCGCGTTCGCCCATGTCGGCGCGGTGCCGGCTGCCGCGCCGGCCGCCGACGCGGCCGGGATCGCCGAAGTCGAGCGCGACCCGCTGGAGCTGCGCGCGCTGCGCGAGCCCGACGTCGTGCTCAAGGAATTGGGCCCCGCGCTCAACGAGGCGCGCATGCGCGGCGACGAGCGCCGCATCGCCCTGCTCCAGCTCGCCCGCGCCAACGCCTGCCGGGTGGTGGCCGACTGGGACTGCCAGCGCAACGCCGGCGCCGCGGCCGCCGAAGCCGCGCTGGCCGCGGACGCACCGCTGCTGCAGGTGCGCGGCCTGATCGCCGAGGCACGCGGCCGCATCGCCGTACAGGACTACGGACGCGGCGAACGCCAGCTGGCCGAGGCCCAGCGCGTGCTCGCGGCGCACCCGCAGCCGGAGTTGTTCGCCGACGTCATGCTGGCCTATTCGTCCATGAGCTTTTCGCTGGGCAAGAGCGGGCTGTCGGCCGACTATGCCCGTCGGGGCCTGGCTGCGCTGCCGGCCGGGGTGGCCACGGCCATGCGCGCGCGCCTGCTGCGCAACCTGGCGCGCGCCCAGGCCCAGCGCGGGGAAGTGGACGGCGCCTCGGAATCGCTGCGCCAGGCCACCAGCCTGGCCCGCGAGGAGCGCGACCCCAAGCTCGAGGCCGAGCTCTACCTGGAGGCCGCGCGCCTGGCCCGCATCGGCGGCGACCAGGCCGGCCAGCGCCGCAACGGCGAGCGCGTACTGGCGCTGGCCGAACAGCTCAGGAACAGCCAGGTCGCGGGCCTGGGCCACGAAGTGATGGGCCTTGCCGCGCAGGATGCGCGCGACTACGCCCGCGCCGAGTCCGAACTGCGCCTCGCGCTCAGTGCCTTCGCCAGCCTGGGCCTGGACCATGACGAACTGCGGGTGCTGCGCGAACTGATCCAGGTGATGCTGGCCGCCGGCCGCGACGACGACCGGATGGCGCCGCTGGTGGGGCGCTACCTGGCGCTGGACGCCGCCATCGAACAGGCCACGCGCGGCCAGGCCTACGACGATTTCGCCGCACGCCTGCGTTACGCCGAACAGGAATTCGAGCTGCGCCGGCTGCAGGCCGAGTCGGCGCTTGAGCGCGAGCGCAATTTGGCATTGGTGCGAAGCAACCAGCTGTCCAATGCCCTCGGCGCGCTGGTCGTGGGCACGCTGGTGGTGCTGGCGGCATTCTTCTTCGCCCAGCGCCGTGGCCAGCGCCAGCAGCGCGAACTGCTGGCCCGGCTGCGTTCCAGCGAAACCAGCTACCGCATGCTCGCCGACAACGCCAGCGACCTGGTGCTGCGCTTCGGCGTGGACGGCGCCGTGCACTACGTCTCGCCCTCGTGCCGCGAACTGCTGGGCGTGGCGCCCGAGGCGTTCGCCGCATCGCCGCGGGCCGGCATCCCCGAAGCCGACCTGTCGCAGCTGCAGGCGGCGTTCGCGCGCATCGTTGACGGCGGCGAGGCCGAGACCGTGCTTTACCGCCAGGCCCACGCCAGCGGCGTGACGATCTGGCTCGAGGGCCTGATGCGCCGCGTCGAGGGCGCCGAGGGCCAGCCCGAGGTGATGGTGGCCGCGCGTGACGTCAGCGTGCGCGTGCGCGCCGAGCAGGCGCTGGCCGCCACCCAGTACCGCCTGCGCGCGATCACCGACAACATCCCGGCGCTGATCGCCCACATCGACGCCAGCGAGCGCTTCTCCTTCATGAACGCCTACGCCCGCCAGGTGATGGGCGTGGAGCCGGAGACGCTGGTCGGCCGCACCGTGCGCGAAGTGCGCGGCGACGCCCTTTACGCCCACCTCAAGCCCTACCTCGACCGCGCCCTGGCGGGCGAGACCGCCGAAGTCGAGGGCGGCACGGTGATGAACGGCAAGGAATACGACTTCCACACCACCTACGTGCCCGACCGCGACGCGCAGGGCAGGGTGGTGGGCGTGTTCTCCTTCACCTACGACATCACCGCGCTGAAGGTGGCCGAACGCCAACTCGACCACCTGGCGCGGGTGGACGCGATGACCGACCTGGCCAACCGGCGCCAGTTCGACGAGCGCCTCTCGGCGGCCTGCGCGCGCGCCGGCCGGCAGGGCGCGCCGCTGGCCCTGCTGTTCCTGGACATCGACCACTTCAAGTCCATCAACGACNNACCGCGAGTTCGCCCGCCGGCTGCGCGGCTGCGTGCGCATCGGTGACCTGGTGGCACGGCTGGGCGGCGATGAATTCGCGGTGCTGGTGGAAGGCGCGGTGGACCGCGCGGCGGCCGAAGCCATCGCCGCCAAGCTGCTTGAGCGCATGCGCGAGCCGGTGNNCGCCGGAACCCCTGCTCGCGGCGGCCGACCACGCGCTCTATGCCGCCAAGGCCGCGGGACGCGGCACCTGGCGTTCGGTGGACGTGGACTGAGCCGGCGGCTTATTCGCCCGGCGGGAACTGCGCGAACGTGACGTAATGCCCGCCCGGTTCGCGGTAGCCCACTTCGGTGGCGCCGTAGAAGGTGGTGCGGCGCGGGAAGGCCAGTTCGCGGCCGGCCAGCGCGCGTTCGATGGCGTCGATGTCGTCCACCTCGACGAACAGGAAGGTCGGCCCCTGGCGCGCGGCTTCGGCCAGCGAGGGCATGTCGTCGGCGATGGACGCGTGCGTCTGCAGCATCACTTCCAGGTCGCGCCCGGCCAGGATGACGAAGCCGAGCGCGTCGCCGTGCGGCACTTCCACGGTGCGCGTCAGGCCCACCGCTTCCCAGAAGGGCAGCGAAGGTTCGATGGCGGCGACGGGCAGGACGGCGGTGATCTTGCGGAGGCTGGGCTTCATGCGTGGTCTCCCGGGGGCGTGGGCGGATGATAGGCGCGATCCCGCCGCATTGGCGATGGCGACGTCGGGGGGCAGAATGGCCGGACACGGAGGCGGCCATGGACACGCGCGAACGCTTCAGCACCCACGTCGTGGAAAACCAGCCGCCCGCGCTGGCGCCCTACGACGCCTGGGCCACCGACCTGCCGCTGCGCGAAGCGCTGGCGCGCGAGGGCGGCGGCTGGGCCGAAACCGAAGTCGCCGCCTACGGCGCGCTGGCCGGCGGCGAAATGATGGAGTGGGGCCGGCTCGCGAACGAACACCGCCCGCGCCTGCACAGCTTCGACCGCCAGGGCCGGCGCATCGACCAGGTGGAATTCCACCCGGCCTACCACCAGCTGATGGCCGCCGCCGTGGCGCACGGCGTGCCGAACTTCGCCTGGCGCCACGCGGGCCGGCCGGGCGCGCACGTGGCGCGCGCGGCGCTGATGTTCCTGCACAACCAGGCCGACGCGGGCACCAGCTGCCCGCTCACCATGACCTATGCCTGCGTGCCGGCGCTGCGGCACCAGCCGGAGCTCGCCGAGGCCTGGCTGCCGCGCGTCTTCGACGGCCGCTACGACCCGCGCCACGTGCCCGCCTGGGAAAAGCCCGGCAACACGCTCGGCATGGGCATGACCGAAAAGCAGGGCGGTTCCGACGTGCGCTCCAACAGCACGCGCGCCACGCCGGTGGCCGCGCCCGGGCCGGGCCGGCTGTACGAACTGGTGGGCCACAAGTGGTTCTTCTCCGCGCCGATGTGCGACGGCTTCCTGGTGCTGGCCCAGGCCGCGGGCGGGCTCAGCTGCTTCCTGCTGCCGCGTTTCACGCCCGACGGCGGCCTCAACGCGGTGCGCATCCAACGCCTGAAGGACAAGCTGGGCGACTGGAGCAACGCCAGCTCCGAAGTCGAATTCCACGGCGCCGTGGCCTGGCTGCTGGGCGAGGAGGGCCGCGGCGTGGCCACCATCCTGCAGATGGTGGCGCTGACCCGGCTCGACTGCCTGCTCGGTTCCGCCAGCCTGCAGCGGCAGGCGCTGGTGCAGGCGCTGCACCACGCGCGCCACCGCCGGGCCTTCGGCAAGGCGCTGTCGGCGCAACCGCTGATGCGCAACGTGCTGGCCGACCTGGCGCTGGAGTCCGAGGCCGCCACCGCGCTGGCCTTCCGCGTGGCGCGCGCGGTGGACGCCGGCGAACGCGGCGATGCCGGCGAAGCCGCGTTCGCGCGCCTGACCACGGCGCTGGGCAAATACTGGGTGTGCAAGCGCACGCCGGCCTTCGTGGCCGAGGCGATGGAATGCCTGGGTGGCGTGGGTTACGTCGAGGAAACCGGATTGCCGCGGCTTTACCGGCAGGCGCCGCTGAATTCGATCTGGGAAGGCAGCGGGAACATCCAATGCCTGGACGTGCTGCGCGCGCTGGCGCGCGAACCGGCCTGCGCCGCCGCCTTCTTCGCCGAGCTCGAAGCAGCCCGCGGCGGCCACCCCGCGCTCGACGCCGAGGCCGCCGCGCTGCGCGAACGCCTGCGCGAACCGGCCGACGCGCTCGAAGCGCAGGCCCGGCACCTGGCCGAGCGCATGGCGCTGGCGCTGCAGGCCTCGCTGCTGCTGCGCAGTGCGCCCGCCGCGGTGGCCGAAGCCTTTTGCGAAGCGCGGCTGCGGGGCGTCGGTGGCCTGGCCTTCGGCACCTTGCCGCCGGGCGGCGCCTGGGAGCTTTTGCTGGAGCGCGCCTTGCCCTGAACGGGCGCGTCCCGATCGGCTTGCACTGCTTCCGAAATCGCCATGGAGCCGGCTCCGGGCGCTGGCTAGCCTGCGTTTCCCCCAACGCACGCCCCTCGCCACCATGCCCACGCCGCTCGACCTGCTGCTGTCCCCCGTCTCGCTCGCCATCCTCGCCGCCTACGCCGCCCTGATGCTCTGGGAGGCGCTGGCGCCGGCCCGCCCGCTGCCCGCGTCGCCGGGCTGGCGGCTGCGCGCCAGCGCCAGCTTCGCCCTGTATTTCCTCGGATCGTCCTACTTGCCGCTGCTGTGGGGCGCAACGCTGGTGAAGTGGCAGCTGTTCGACTTTCGCCACCTGCCGGTCTGGGCCGGCGTGCCGGTCGGCGTGCTGGCCTACCAGCTGCTCGCCTACGGCTGGCACCGCGCCATGCATGCCAGTCCGCGGCTGTGGCGCGCTTTCCACCAGATGCACCACAGCGCCGAACGGCTCGACACCTGGGGCGCGTTCTGGTTCTCGCCGCTGGACGTGCTGGGTTTCACCGCGGTGGTCAGCCTTGCCTTGGTGGTCGTGGTGGGTCTTAGCCCCGAGGCCACGGCCGTCACGCTGTGGCTGCTCACGGTGATGGCGGTGTTCACCCATGCCAACGTGCGCACGCCGCGTTGGCTGGGTTACCTGGTGCAGCGGCCGGAGAGCCACTCCTGGCACCATGCGCGCGGCCGGCACCGCGACAACTACTGCGAGCTGCCGGTGATCGACCTGCTCTTCGGCACCCTGAACAACCCGCCTGATTTCGCTCCCGCGGCGGGCTTCCACGACGGCGCTTCGCTGCGGGTCGGCGAGATGCTGCGCATGCGCGACGTCTCGGCGCCGCGCGGGCATGGCTCCGCGCCGGTTCATGCGGCGGACGGTTAAATGGGGCTTCCTTCCCAAGCAAGAGGCGCCCACCGCCCATGTTCCGAAGCATTTTCTTCCTGGCCGCGATGGCCGCGTCGCCCGCCTTCGCCGAGTGGCAGCCCAGCGCCGAGCTGGGCGCCGTCAGCACCTCGGGCAACTCCGACACCACCAGCATCAACGGCCGCCTCGGCCTCAAGGCCGAGGACGCGCTGTGGACCCACGAGTACCACCTGGCCGCGCTGCGCGCCGAGCAGTCCGACGAGCTCACCGCCAACCGCTACGAAACCGCCGCCAAGCTGGCGCGCAAGTTCGGTGAGCGCACCTACCTGGGCGCCGCCGCGCGCTACGAGGACGACGACTTCGCGGCCTACGACTACCAGGCCACGATGGCGGTGAACTACGGCGCTTGGCTGGTGCGCGAGGAAGGCCGCAGCTTCCAGCTCGAAGGCGGCCCCGGTGCCCGCCGCGCCCGCCTGGCCGAGACCGGCGACGTGGAGGAAAGCGCGCTGCTGCGCGGCTTCGCCGACTACCAGCACCAGCTCACCGATTCGACCAAGTTCTTCAACACCCTGCTGGTCGAGGCCACGGGCGACAACACCTTCGTGCAGAACGACATCGGCGTGGCCGTCAGCATCAACCGTTCGCTGGCGCTGAAGGCCGCCTACCAGGCCCGCCGCAACTCCGAGGTGCCCGACGGCACCCGCCGCACCGACACCCTGGCGTCGGTGAACATCGTCTGGAGCCCGAAGGCGAAGTAGCTGGGACGCCCCCCTTCCCGGCGGGGGAGGGGGGGTTGACGCCATCGTTGCGGCGTGGATATAGTTGGCACACGCAACGAAAAACACCGCCATGGCCCGGACTCCCACCAAGCCCCAACCCGAAGATGCCTGCCTGCACGAGGATGCGCAGGCGCTGCACGTGGCGCTGGCGGAGCTGGTGCGGCTCTACCAGTTCCGCGACCGCGACCGGATCTGCTGCCACGACATCTCCGTGACCCAGTGCCATGCGCTGGAAGTGCTGGTGGAGCAGGGCGCCCAGCGCAGCCAGGTGCTGTCCGCGGCCCTGCGCCTGGACAAGAGCACCACCACCCGCGTGGTCGACGCGCTGGTGCGCAAGGGTTACGTCGAACGCACCCCCGATACCGAAGACCGCCGCGCCGTCAGCCTGCGCGCCACCGCGGCGGGCAAGCGCCTCTACCACCGCATCAANNCCAGCATCGAACTCATCCGCCGCCTGGCGCGCAGCGCCGAGGCGCGTTTCGTCGCCGGTGCCGCCTGCGCCCCCGACGCCTGCGACCCGGGCGACGGCGCCTCCACGCGCTGCGGCTAAAAAAATTTGCCCATACAGTTGCCACTACCAACCATATGAATCCATTGACGCCCCGCATCCGCATCGCCCGCGCCGACGATGCCGCCGCCATCGCCGACATCTACAACCACGGCATCCTCGGCCGGCAGGCCACCTTCGAAACGCGGCTGCGTTCGGCCGAAGACCTCGGCGCTGCCATCGCCGCGTCCGCCGAATGGCCGCTGCTGGTGGCCGAAGCCGCCGATGGCCAGGTGCTCGGCTGGGCCGGCCTCTCGGCCTACCGTGCGCGCGAGTGTTACGCCGGCATCGGCGACTTCTCCATCTACCTCGCGCCCGCGGCGCGCGGCCAGGGCCTTGGCACGGTGCTGCTGCAGGCGCTGGTGGACGCCGCGCGCGAACGCGGCTTCTGGAAGCTGGTCTCGCGCATCTTCCCGGAGAACACCGCCAGCCGCGCACTGTGCCGCCGTTGCGGCTTCCGCGAGGTCGGCACCTACGAAAAGCACGGCCGGCTCGACGGCCGCTGGCGCGACGTCGTCATCGTCGAGCGCCTGGTCCCTGAAAACCTGGAGACGGCCACCCCGGCCGCAAGGAGTCTGTGATGCAAAAGCAACTGCCCGTCATCGTCATCGGCGCCGGCCCGGTCGGGCTGGCCGCCGCGGCCCACCTGCTCGAGCGCGGCGAGGAGCCGCTGGTGCTGGAAGCCGGCGACCGCGTCGGCGCCAACCTGCGGNNCTCGGTGCGCCTGCTCGCGGCCACCGGCTGGACCTTGCCCGACCCGGCCGGCTTCCCCACCGGCGGCGAGCTCGCGCGGGACTACCTCGAACCGCTGGCCGCCACGCCGGCGATCGCGCCCCGGCTGCGCCTGGGGGCGCGGGTCACCGCCGTCAGCCGGCACCAGCGCGACCGCATGAAGGACGCCGGCCGCGCGCAGTCGCCTTTCGTGGTGCGCTACGAAGACGCCAGCGGTGAACACGAACTGCAGGCGCGCGCGATCATCGACGCGTCCGGCACCTACCTCACGCCCAACCCGCTGGGTGCCTCCGGCCTGCCGGCCCTGGGCGAAGCCGCGCTGGCGGCGAACATCCATTACGGCATCCCCGACGTGCTGGGCGCCGACCGCGCGCGTTACGCCGGCCGCCGCGTGCTGGTGCTGGGCAGCGGCCATTCGGCCTTCAACGTGCTGGCCGACCTGGCCACGCTGGCGCGCACGGAGCCGGGCATGCAGATCGTCTGGGGCCTGCGTCGCGGTTCGATCCAGCGTGTGCTCGGCGGTGGCGACCACGACCAGCTCAAGGAGCGCGGGCGGCTCGGCAAGCTCATCGGCGGCCTGGTGGAGCAGGGCGCGCTGGTGGTGGCGACGGGCTTCCTGCTCGACCGCCTCGAGCGCACGGCCGAAGGCATCGTGGGCCGCGCAGGTGAAGTGGCGCTGCCGCCGGTGGATGAGATCGTGGCCACCACGGGCTTTCGCCCGGACCTGCGCCCCTATGCCGAGATCCGCCTCGACCTCGATCCCGGCACGCAGGCGCCGCGCGCGCTGGCGCCGCTGATCGACCCCAACCAGCACAGCTGCGGCAGCGTGCGCCCGCACGGCGCCGTGGAGCTCAGCCACCCCGAACCCGACCTCTACCTGGTCGGCATGAAGAGTTATGGCCGCGCGCCAACCTTCCTGCTCGCCACCGGCTACGAGCAGGTGCGTTCGGTGGCCGCCGCGATCGCCGGCGACTGGGAGGCCGCGCGCCGCGTCGAGCTGGTGCTGCCGGAAACGGGCGTATGCATCACCCAGTTCGCCGACGAGGAGGCGCCCGCCGCGGCGTCGTGCTGCAGCCCGAAGCCGGCGCCGGTCGTGCCGGCGGCCAAGGACGGCTGCTGTGGCGGACCGCCGAAGGCCGACGACGGTGCCTGCTGCGTGCGCGACGAAGTCGCCCGCAGCGCCGGTGCCGGTGGCTGCGGCTGCAGCGCCCCTNNCCTGCTGCGGCTGAGCGCATGCACGCCGCGACGCGCCGGGCGGTGTGGTGGCTGGGCGCGTCGCAGTGCGTGTACTGGGGCCTGCTCTATTACGGCTTCCCGGTGCTGCTGTTGCCGATGCAGGCCGGCCTCGGCCTGGGTCGCACGGGGGTGGCCGGGGCCTTTTCCGCGGGCCTGCTGCTGGCGGCGCTGTCCGCACCGCGCATCGGCCGATGGCTCGATGCGGGGCACGCCGCCGCCGTGTTCCGAGCCGGCGCCGCGCTGGCCGTCGCCGGGCTGGCGTCGCTGGCGCTGGCACGCGGCGTGGCCGGCCTGTTCCTGGGCTGGTCGCTGGTGGGGCTGGCGATGGCGGGGCTGCTGTACGAAGCCGCGTTCGCCCTGGTCGGCCGTGCGTTCGACGATGCCGGGGAGCGATTGCGCGCACTGGCCGCCGTGACCGTGTCCGGCGGCCTCGCCAGCACCGTGTTCCTGCCGCTGGTGGCGTGGGTGGTCGACAGCGTCGGCTGGCGCGGCGCGCTGCTGCTGTTCGCGGCGTCGGTCGTGGCCATGGCCGTGCTGCTCGAGCGCAAGGTGCTGCCGGTGCTGACGCGGCCCGTCGCCCTGCCGGAGCCGCCGTCTGCAGGCGTGGCCTGCCGGAAGGTTCCGCTGGCCGCACGGGTCGTCTTCCCGCTCGCCACCTTCGCCGCCGCCGGGCTGACGACGCTGCTGGTTCCGCTGCTGGTGCAGCGCGGGCAGGCGCCGTTCGCCGCGGCGAGTGCGCTGGCGGGCTTCGGGCTGGCGCAGCTGCCGGGGCGCCTCTGGCTGCTCGGCGGCCGCCGACGGATGTCCTTGCCGCTGCTGGTGTGGTGGCCGCTGGTGCTGCAGTCGGCGGGGCTGGCGATCGTGGCGGTGTCCGCCGGCCTGGTCGCGGCGGCGCTCGGCGTGGCCGTGTTCGGCCTGGGCGCGGGGCTGCACACGCTGGCGCGCCCGTGGCTGCTGCAGGGCCTGGCCGGACCGGCGCTGTCGGGTCGCTGGAATGGCGAGGTGGCCCGATTGCAGGGCTTCGCGCGGGCGGTCGGGCCGGTGCTGGTGGTCGCCGCCGCCGCAACGCTGGGCATGCCGGTGGTGCTGGTCGTGGTGGCGCTGCTGCTGCTGGCGTCGGTGCCGGCGGCGCGGTCGCTGGCCAGTGCCGCCCGCAGGCCCTAGCCTTGCCGAAGGTCCGTGTCCGGGCCCCGCATGAGGAGAGCCCCGATGACCGACCCGCGCCGCCCCGAACCGCTGCTGCCGCGCCTGCCTGCGCTGCTGGCCTATCCCGCCGGCAGGCAGATGCTGGCCTTCCTGGCGGCGCTGTCGCTGTTCCGGCTGCTGGCCAACCTGCCGAACGTGCTGGGCCTGCTGTTCGAAGCGGCGTTCTGGGTGATGGGCTTCAAGCTGGCGGTGGAGGCGCTCACCAACACCGCGCACGGCCGCTACGAACCGCTGCAGGGCGAGGACGTGCTGGCCACCGACGGCGACGCCATCGAGCAGCTGCTGCTGATGCTGGTGGTGTACCTGCCCATCGTGGTGGTCGCGGCCTGGGTGGGGCCGGTGCCGGCGCTCGTGATGCTGGGGCTGGCCGTGCTGTTCATGCCCGCGGCCATCATGCTGCTGGCCATCAACCACAGCCATGCGAACGCGCTCAACCCGCTGGCCTGGTTCGAACTGGTCGGGCAGCTGGGCGGGGCCTATGTTTCCGCGGTGCTGGTGTTCGCCGCGCTGGGTTTCCTGTCGGCGCTGGTGCAGGCGCTGTTCGAGGCGATGCTGCCCTACGGCATGGGCGTGTTGCCGGGCAGCTTCGTGGCGCTGTATTCGCTGGTGGCCAGCTACCACCTGCTTGGCGATCTGCTGCACCGCCACCACCGCGAACTCGGCCTCGACATCACTCCCGCGGTGGCGCGCAGCGTCCATGCCAATCCGATCGAAGACGAAACGATGGCGCAGGCCGACGCATTGGCGCAGCAGGGCCAGCCCGCGGCGGCGGCCGAGCGGCTGGCGGGGNNCACGACCGCTACCGCGAACTGCTCATCGCCGCCGGCGACCTGCCGGCGTTGGCAGCGCACGACCGCGAATACGCCAGCAGCCTGCTGGTGACCGGCAAGGACAAGCGCGCGCTGGCCGTGGTGGCCGACACCCGGGCGCGCGTGCCGGGATTTGAACTGGCCTTGCCCGAGCACATCGCGCGACTGGTGGCGCAGGCGGCGCGCACGGGGCAATCGCAGCTGGCGGTGGCGCTGGCGGAAGGCTTCGAACAGCGCTTTCCGGACAGCCCGGAAATGCCCCAGGTAGTGCTGACCGCGGCCACCCTGCAGAGCGAGCGCCTGGGCCAGGACGAGCCCGCGCGGCAACGCCTGCAGGCCCTGTTGGGCCGGCACCCCGACCATGCCCTGGCGGGCGAGGCGCGCACCCTCCTGGCGGCCCTGGACCGGGTCCGGGCCACGGCCGGCGGCTCCCGGGCCGGCTGAGGGCCGGGAAAAATGAACCGAAGATCAATTATTTACGAGGCATGACTTCCGGCCCATGGTGCTTCTGATTAGGTGTTGTAGATTACCAGCACACCAACTCACGAGGCCCCGGCCATGAATGCCCTGAACTCCTTCTACCGCCTGTTCCCGACCCGCCCGGTCGCGTCCGCGCCGGTGGCCCGGGCGGCCGTCCCCGCCACCCCGGCGCCGGTCGTCGTCCTGGCCGAGGCCCTTCCGGCCCGCCGCCCCGACCGCTACCGCGCCCGTGACTTCGGCACCGGCTACGGCCGCAGCAGCGGCTACGCCCAGGACCGCTCCTACACCGCGATGCCGGGCTACCGCCTGGTGCGCGTCGGCTGAACCCTCAGGCGGGCGGTGCCCCTGGCGCCGCCCGCCGCAGGCAGGCGCGGACTTCGTCGTCCGTGACCTGCGGGAAGTCTTCGTACCAGGCGCCCACCGCCATGAAGTCGGCCGGGGCCTGCAGGCAGACCACCTCGTCCGCCGCGCGTGACAGCGCCGCCAGCGAGTCCGAGGCCGCCACCGGCACCGCCACCACCAGTTTCCCGGGCGCCTGCGCGCGCAGCGTGGCCAGCGCCGCGAACATCGTCGCGCCCGTGGCCACGCCGTCGTCCACCACGATCACCGTGCGCCCCGCGATGCGCGGCGGCGGCTTGTCGCCGCGGTAGGCGCGCTCGCGCCGCGCCAGTTCGCGCCGTTCGGGTGCGGCCAGGGCCTCGAATTCCGCGTCGTCCACGCCCATCGCCTCGATCACCGCCTCGTTGCGCGCCACCGCGCCGCCGGTGGCAATGGCGGCCAGTGCAAGTTCGGGGTTGGCGGGGTGGGCCACCTTGCGCACGCCCAGCACGTCGAGTTCGGCGCCGAGTGCTTCGGCGATTTCCGCCGCCACCGGCACGCCGCCGCGGGGCAGGGCCAGCACCAGCGGATTCGAAAGGCCGCGGTGGCGGGCAAGCGACGCGGCCAGGGCCTGGCCGGCGTCGCGACGGTCGAGGAATCGTGGGCGCATCATCGGGCTGCTCCGTGTCACGGTGCCACGGCCCGATGATGCACCCGGCGATGCCGGGCTGTCGCGCGATTCAGGCCGGGACGTGTGCCTGCGCGGCGGCCGCGCCGCCGGCGGCCGGCGCGCGCCGCGCCACCAGCGTGCGCAGCGCCACGTAGAACACCGGCGTCAGGAACAGGCCGAACAGCGTCACGCCCAGCATGCCGGCGAACACCGTGATGCCCGTGGCCGAGCGCACCTCGGCGCCGGCGCCGGTCGCGAACACCAGCGGCACGGTGCCGGCGATGAAGGCGATCGAGGTCATGATGATTGGCCGCAGGCGCAGGCGGCAGGCTTCCAGCGCCGCGTCCACGATGCCGCGGCCCTGCATTTCCAGCTCGCGGGCGAATTCGACGATCAGGATGGCGTTTTTGCACGCCAGGCCCATCAGCACCACCAGCCCCACCTGCACGAACACGTTGTTGTCACCGCCCGCCAGCCACACGCCGGCCAGGGCCGAGAGCAGGGTCATGGGCACGATCAGGATCACCGCCAGCGGCAGCGTCCAGCTTTCGTACAGCGCCGCCAGNNAGCACCAGGAAGGCCAGCAGCACCGCCAGCGGGAACACCACCAGCGCCGCCTTGCCCTGGGTGGCCTGCTGGAAGCTCAGGTCGCTCCAGTCGAAGCCCATGCCCGGCGGCAGCGCCTGCGCGGCCAGCGCTTCCACCTTGGCCATGGCTTCGGCCGAAGAGAGCAGGCGCGGGTCGGCTTCGCCCAGGATGTCGGCGGCCGGGTAGCCGTTGAAGCGGATCACCGGATCGGGG
>DNNT01000169.1 GCA_003497545.1 Arenimonas sp.
CCTGGTGCAGCTACAAGTCCCTCAACGCCGGCCCCGGCGCGGTGGCCGGTGCCTTCGTGCACGAACGCCACGCCCGCGCCGACCTGCCGCGTTTCGCCGGCTGGTGGGGCCACGACCAGGCCACGCGCTTCAAGATGGGCCCCGAATTCGTGCCCACGCCCGGCGCCGACGGCTGGCAGCTGAGCAACCCGCCGATCCTGGCGCTGGCGCCGCTGCGCGTGTCGCTGGAGCTGTTCGGCCGCGCCGGCCTGCCCGCGCTGCGCGAAAAGTCGGAAAAGCTCACCGCCTACCTCGAAGCGCTGGTGCTGGCGCGCCTGCCCGACGTGCTGGAAATCGTCACGCCCTCCGAACCCGAACGCCGCGGCTGCCAGCTCTCGCTGCGCGTGCGTGGCGGCCGCGACCAGGGCCGCGCCCTGTTCGAGCACCTGGTGTCCCAGGGCATCGTCGGCGACTGGCGCGAGCCCGACGTGATCCGCATCTCGCCGGCNNGGAGCGGAAGCCCTGGCCCGCTGGCATGAAGTTCCGCCCGCTGCGCAACGATTCCTTCGCGTAGCTTCGGAACCTGCTGGGTTGTCTGCGAGGGACCGAACCGCGGCCACCGGGCGATGTCCGCGGCCAAACGTGCAGGTCGCAATCGCATCCACGACACCGCAGCGTTGCGCCTGTCGGGGGCGCCCTGCGGATCAGGGCGCGCACCCTTGCAAATCCCCCAGGGGCGTTACCGTTTCGTTCGCACTCCACGCACCGGGGACACCCTGCGCATACACCGCGTCGAGACTGACGGCGGCAAGCCGCCCCGAGGCGAAGCGCCGTTCCAGCACGCCCACCGTGTGCCGTACCGGCGGCCCGGTGCGCTCGCACAGCGGGCAATCGCCGCTGAGCTGCCAAAGATCCAAACTGGCCTGCGTGCCGCCGAATCCGTGNNACGCCGCGGCCGTCATAGACGAAGGCCGCGTAGTACTCGTAATTCGGGAACAGCTGCACGCTGTAACCGGTGCCTGCCCGTGCCGGATTGAACCAGTGGCCGCTGGCATCCACGGGCAGGCCAGCGAGGCCCGGGCAGCCCCGCCCCAGGGCCTGCATCGGTTCGGAGCCGGATTCGCCATCGAGCGTGTAAGTGAACTGGAAGGCGTCCGTCGCGGTGGGCGTCACCTGGGCCCAGCCCACCGGCGTCAGCCGATTGTGGGTGCCATACCACGCCGCCCGATAGATTGCGCCCTTCCACAGGCCATCGTCTCCCGGGACATCGCCCTGCAGGTAATACCAAGTCACCGAGCCGTCCTGCAGATAGGTGTACCAGAGGCCGGCCCAGACGCTGCCGGCCGGATAAAGGAAGACACCATGGCCGCCGCGCGCGGGATTGAAATAGCTGCCTGGCCGAACGACGGGGCTGGTGCTTTCGATCGTCGCCGTAAGAAATCCATACAGCCCCGTCGAACTGGTGTTGACGAGCGTGAAGTGGTAGCGGCCAGGGACAAGCTGGGGCCCGCTCAGCTCCCAGGACTTGCTGTAGGAAGGATCGAGATCCGCATAGATCGCCTCAGAGGGCGGCGGGGCACCAGCGACCACAGGCCCGCCATCGAAGTCGCGCCGTGCCACGCGAAAGCCCAGGCCGTGTCCGCCGGCGTCCAGGCTTACGCTGAGCCTGCTGGCTCCCGCCGGAACGTCCAGGAAAAAGCCCTCGTGCTCGTGGCCACCGTAGATGACGGCCTGGTGTTCGATGCCACTCTCCAACGGCTGCGGCAGGAAGGTGAGGGCTTCGGCCGGGCGGTCCACCCGGACCGGGAAATCACCGATGCGCTCATCGCCCTCGTAGATCGTCACGAAGGCGGTGCCGTCCTCGCCAGGCAACAACTGGTCGATCCAGCTCACTCGGACGGGGAAGTGCTCCCCGGCCTTGACGACCACCGGACCCGTCGCGGCCACCTGCCCATGGTCCACCTCGAGCGGCACCCCCGCGCTATGGAAAAGCACGCGCTGATCCCCGAGAAATCGGTTGACGGCCATCACCCAATATTGGGTGCTGCCCGTGCCTCGGGCGAGATCCAGGGTGATCTCGCAGCGCTCCTTGTCGGTGCCCTGCGCCATGGCCGAGCTGCAGAGCAGGTTGTGGGGGCCAGCCTCGGTGGCCGGGCCATAACCAACGTACAGATCGACATCGCCCAGTTCGCCCGCTGCTTCGATCAAGACCCGCCACGGGCCGGCCGAAGGCGTCGAAGGGGCGTTGTCGTGGAAGAGCCCGTCCCGCACCGTCGTTTCGCCCCGCGCATTCCACGGCGTGCCTTCCCAAAGGTCCAGCGGATTCGCGTTGAACTGCACGTTGCCCTGGAAGGGCCCGCTGAAGTACGCGTACCGGAAGGGTGAAGCGACGTATCGCAGCGCCGACATGTCCTTGTGGGCACGTACATCGACATCGAGAAAGCCGCCGCCGGCCGTCGTGGTCTCGACTTGAAGCAAGGGCCGGACCAGGACCTCGACGTGCGCCTGCCGGCAGCTGCCGCCGGCGTTGCAGAGCTCGTAAACCAACCGATCGGAGCCGGATGCGCCCGCCGCCAGCGTGTAGCGGATGGTTTCCCCGACCACCGTCGCGCTGCCGAGCACCGGTGGCCGGATCACGCTGAGCGTCCGTCCACCGGCGGGCACTGGACCAAGATCATCGTTCGCAAGCACCTCCAGCACCGTGGCGCCGCTGCCCATCTCGATCTCGAACCGATCGTCGTACAGTCCGGACCGGTGCAGTTCGGGATCGTTGTCCAGGATGGTGGCCACCCCCAGGGTCCTGTCGGCCATGGCACCGGAGACGTCGCTGATCGACAAGCCGAAGGTCTCGTCGCGCTCGTGGCGAAGATCGGAGGACANNCCCGACGGTTGCCGTGGTTGCACCCGGCGGGATCTCGACCTGGGCCTGAAAGTCCAGGTAGTCCACGCCTCCCTGCGCGATCGACCCGCTGGAGCCGCTGCGCCTGGCGCTGGCGGAGAACCGCACCGGTGCGTTCCAAGGCTTGTCCAGCCGGACGGTGAAGGCGGCTATCGCGGGCTCAACGTCGCCTTCGGCGACCGTCACATCCTCGACCCTCAACCGGGGGGGAGCATTCGGGCCGTCATCCGTGAGGATGACCACGTCCCTTTCCAACGTCGTGGGTGTAGCCCCCTGGATGTCGTAGAAGGTCAGCCGGAGGCGCTCGTCGTCTTCTACATCCAGATCGCCGAAGATCCTGACGGGGATGTAGGTGTAAGTCCGACCTGCGGGCAGCACCAGACCGACCCGGTCGATGGCTTCGTAGTCCTCTCCGGCTCGGGCGGACACATCCGAGGACCGGATCGAAAATCGGATGTCGGCGGGTGCGGGGACGGTAGACTGCAGGACCACCAGCAATTCCCGCGAATCCGAGTCGAGCTCGCGAAGTCGAGATTCGGGCGTGGAGAAGAACAGCGCTGGCACGGCATCGGAGGTTTCGGGCCCTGTGCCGGCGCGCGCCTGCGGCGCCCCAACCACCATTGCAGCCACCAGGGCCAGGCTTTGCAGCGCGCGGCAAGCCCGCGCCGCCATGAGCAGATTCAGCATCGGATTTCCTGAGAACCGGCCAGCCCGGACGCCAAACAGGAGCGCACCAAGACAAGCGGCCGTAGTGATGACCTGACCCGCAAAATAGCCCAGAATCGAGTCATGTCCCAGCCTGTCCGATCGCCATTGTGACGCCTTCCCCCCCCCTGACGATCGTCGGCGCCGGCCTCGCCGGTGCCCTGCTCGCAACCCTGCTGGCCCGCCGCGGCTGGTCGGTGGATGTGTTCGAAAAACGCCCCGACCCACGCTCGCGCGGCTACGAGGGCGGCCGCTCGATCAACCTGGCGCTGGCCGAACGCGGCCTGCACGCGCTGCGCCTGGCCGGCCTGCAGGACGCGGTGATGGCGCAGGCGGTGATGATGCGCGGCCGCATGGTGCACCCGCTGGGCGGCGAGTCGCAGCTGCTGCGTTATGGCCGCGACGACAGCGAAGTCATCTGGTCGGTGCACCGCGGCCGGCTCAACATCGCCATGCTCGACGCCGCCGAGGCGGCCGGTGCGCGCCTGCACTTCTGCCAGCGGCTCGACGGCGTGGATTTCAGCGCCCGCCGGGCCACCTTCGTGAACGACCACGACCGCGTGCGCCGCGACCACGACTTCGCCGTGCTGCTGGGCTGCGACGGCGCCGGCTCCGGCCTGCGCGCGGCCATGGCGCCGCACGTGGCGCTGGGCGAATCCTTCGAACCGCTGGGCCATGGCTACAAGGAGCTGGAAATCCCGCCGGCGGCCGACGGCGGCTTCCGCATCGAGGGCAACGCCCTGCACATCTGGCCGCGCGGCGGCTACATGTGCATCGCCCTGCCCAACACCGAGCGCACCTTCACGGTCACGCTGTTCCTGCCGAACGAAGGCGAGCCCAGCTTCGCCACCCTGCCCGACCTCAGGGCCGCGCGCGCATTCTTCGAGCGCGACTTCGCCGACGCGCTGCCGCTGATCCCCGATTTCGACGCCGACTGGACCAACAACCCCACCGGCGCACTGGGCACGCTGCGGCTGCGAAACTGGCGCCTGGACGACCGCGCCGTGCTGCTGGGCGACGCCGCCCACGCCATGGTGCCCTTCCACGGCCAGGGCATGAACTGCGCCTTCGAGGACTGCGTGGCGCTCGACCGCCACATCGGCGAGGCCGCCGGTTTCGGCGCCGCGTTCGAAGCCTTCGAAGCCGAACGCCGCCCGAACGCCGAAGCCATCCAGGCCATGGCGCTGGAGAACTACGTCGAGATGCGCGACCGCGTGGACGACGCCGACTTCCTGCTCCAACGCGCGCTCGAGCGGTTGCTGGCCGACCGCCACCCGGGCCGGTTCGTGCCGCGCTATTCGATGGTCAGCTTCCTGCGCACGCCTTATGCCACCGCCTTCGAACGCGGCAAGGTGCAGNNCCTGGCCGCCGCCGACGCCGCGGTGCTCGCGCGCCTGGCGCCGCTGGAATGACGCCCAGCCTGCTCTGGTACGACCTGGAAACCTTCGGCCGCGACCCGCGCCGCTCCCGCATCGCGCAGTTCGCGGCCATCCGCACCGACCT
>DNNT01000104.1 GCA_003497545.1 Arenimonas sp.
TCGGAAGGTTTCGTGCACACCGCGCGCATCCGCCATTTCCTGGTGCACGACGGTTTCCCGGTGGACATCCGCCACAACGCCAAGATCGGCCGCGAGCAGCTGGCCGTGTGGGCCGCGAAGGAACTGAGGTGGCGGCGATGAAGGTGCTGGTGACCGGCGGCGCCGGTTTCCTGGGCCAGGCGCTGTGCCGCGCGCTGCTGGCGCAGGGCCACGAGGTGACCAGCTTCCAGCGCAGCCATTCGCCGGCGCTCGGGGCGATGGGCGTGCGCCAGGTGCGCGGCGACCTCGCCGACGCGGCCGCGGTGCTCGCCGCCTTCGAAGGCCAGGACGCCATCCTGCACAACGCCGCCAAGGCCGGCGCCTGGGGCAGCTACCAAAGTTACTTCGACGCCAACGTCACCGGCACCCGCAACGTGCTGGCGGCCATGCGCGCGCACGGCATCGGCCGGCTGGTGTACACCTCCACGCCCAGCGTCACCCACAGCGGGCGCACGCCGGTGGAAGGCGGCAACGAGGCCAACACGCCCTACGGCCAGGGCTTCAAGGCGCCGTACCCGGCCACCAAGCTCATCGCCGAAAAGGAAGTGCTGGCCGCGAACGACGCCGCGCTGGCCACGGTGGCGCTGCGGCCGCGCCTGATCTGGGGCCCCGGCGACACCCAGCTGCTGCCGCGCCTGGCCGAACGCGCCCGCGCCGGCCGCCTGCGCTTCATCGGTGGCGGCCACAACCGCATGGACACCACCTACATCGACAACGCCGCCCAGGCGCACGTCGCCGCGTTGAACGCACTGCGCCCCGGCGCCGCCTGCGCGGGCAAGGCCTATTTCATTTCCAACGGCGAGCCGCGCGAAGTGCGCCGCATCGTCAACGACCTGCTGGCCGCCGCCGGCGTGCCGCCCGTGCAGGCCAGCCTGCCCTACGGCGTGGCCTATGCCGCGGGCGCGGTGCTCGAAGCCGCGTGGACGCTGCTGCGCCTGCGCGGCGAACCGCCGATGACGCGTTTCCTCGCCGAGCAGCTGTCCACGCCGCACTGGTACGACATCTCCGCCGCCGCGCGTGATTTCGGCTACGTCCCGCGCGTATCCATGGACGAAGGCCTGCGGCGCACCGCCGCGTGGTGGAAATCGCGGCCTTAACGGCGGCTCAGATTGTTGGCGGGGAGTCAGGAAACCGGGGTTAGCGTCGGTCGTGCCCACACCGGGTCATGACAAGAAGGAGAGCAACCATGCTCCATTACGCGCTGATCTTCCTCGTGGTCGCCATCATTGCCGCCGTGCTGGGCTTCGGCGGCATCGCCGGTACCGCCGCCTGGATCGCCCAGATCCTGTTCGTGGTCTTCCTGATCCTGGCCATCGTCTCCTTCCTGCGCCGGAAGGCCTGACCCGGCGCTGGCGCCGACATCACCGGCCAGCCCGCTAGAATGGGGGCATGACGGACCCCGCCGCTTCCCCCTTCGACGCCCTCAAGCCCCTGGCCGGCCGCGCGCTGGAACAGGCCTTGAACCGGCTGGTCGCCCTTGACCCCGACACCGCCCACGCGCTGCAGCGCCTGGGCGGTCGTCGCATCGGCCTGGCGCTGGAAGCCCCGCCGCTGGCGCTGGAGCTGGCCGTTCACGAGGGCCGCCTGCGGGTGGGCCCGCCGAAGGACGAACCCGACCTCGGCGTGCGCGCCACGATTTCCGGCGTGCTTTCCCAGCTGCCCTTCCTGCGCCCGCCCGGCGCGCCGCCGGTGGGCAAGGTGCGCCTGAACGGCGACGCCGAGCTGGCCCGCCAGTTGCAGCGCCTGGCCGAACGTTTCGACCCCGACTGGGACCAACCCTTCGCCGACCTGCTGGGCCCGGTGTTCGGCCCGCAGGCCGCGCGCGTGCTGCGCGAGGCCCTGCGCGGCGGCGCCACGCTGGCGAAGAACCTCTCGCGCGAGGCCGTGGACTACCTCACCGAAGAATCCCGCGACCTGGTCGGCAAGGCCGAACTGGCCGCCTTCCACGACGACGTGGACGAACTGCGCGACCAGGTCGAGCGGCTCGCCGCCCGCGTCGCGCGCCTGCCGGGGAATGCCGAATGAGCGGCCTGCGCGGCAGCTGGCGCGCGCTGGGCATCGTGCGGGTGCTGCTGCGGCACCGCCTGGATTCGCTGCTCGAAGACACCGCCGTCGGCCGCTGGCTCTGGCTGCTGCGGCCCATCACCCGCCGCGCCAGCGACGACGACGCGCCGCGCGGCAAACGCCTGCGCCTGGCCCTGCAGGAGCTCGGCCCCATCTTCGTGAAGTTCGGCCAGGTGCTGTCCACCCGCCGCGACCTGCTGCCGCCGGACATCGCCGAAGAGCTCTCGCTGCTGCAGGACCGCGTGGCGCCTTTCCCGGGCGAACAGGCGCGGGCGCGCGTGGAGGCCGGGCTCGGCCATCCGATTGGCGAGCTCTACGCCGATTTCGAACTGACGCCACTGGCGTCGGCTTCCATCGCCCAGGTGCACGCCGCGCGCCTGCACGACGGCCGCGAGGTGGTGGTGAAGGTGCTGCGCCCCGGCATCCGCGAGCGCATCGCCGACGACATCGCCCTGCTGCGCACGCTGGCCGCGCTGGCCGACCGCCACCACCCGCGCGCCGACAAGATCCGCGCCCAGGAAGTGGTGTCGGAAATCGAATCCACGCTTTACGCCGAACTAGACCTGCAGCGCGAAGGCGCCAACGCCAGCCTGATGCGTCGCACCTGGGAAGGCAGCGACGAGCTGTACGTGCCCGAGGTGTTCTGGAACCACACCAGCGAAACCGTGCTCACCATGGAGCGCGTGCGCGGCATTCCTTCCGATGACGTGGCCGCGCTCGACGCCGCCGGCATCGACCGCAAGGCCCTGGCCGCGCGCGGCGTGCGGGTGTTCTACCTGCAGGTGTTCCGCGACAACTTCTTCCACGCCGACGCCCACGCCGGCAACATCTGGGTCGACATCGACCCGGCGCGCAAGGCCAACCCGCGCTACATCGCCATCGACTTCGGCATCGTCGGCCAGCTCACGCGCCGCGACCAGTACTACCTTGCCGAAAACTTCATGGCCATCTTCCAGCGCGACTACCGCCGCATCGCCGAGCTGCACGTCGAGGCGGGCTGGATGCCGGCCACGGTGCGCCTCGACGAACTGGAGGCCGCCACCCGCGCCGTGTGCGAGCCCTACTTCACCCGGCCGCTGAGCGAGATCTCGCTGGGCGAGGTGCTGGTGAAGCTGTTCAAGACCGCGCAGCGCTACGAGCTCACCCTGCAGCCGCAGCTGATCCTGCTGCAGAAGACCCTGCTCAACATCGAAGGCGTGGGCCGGCTGCTCGACCCGAAGCTCGACATCTGGGCCGAGGCGCGGCCGGTGCTGGAGAAGATCCTGCGCGAGCGCTACAGCCCGGCCACGCTGGCGGCCGAGTTCCGCAAACGCCTGCCGGAACTGGTGACGCACGCGCCCGACATGCCGCGCCTGGTGCACGACTTCCTGGCCCAGCAGGTGCGCGGCGAGCATTCGCTGCACATGCGCAGCGAAGACCTGGCCGAACTCGCGCGCATTTCCCGCGCCGGCCAGCGCCAGACCGTGTACGCCATCCTCGGCACCGGCCTGATGATCGTGGCCGCGGTGTTGTACGCGCTCGAAGCCGGCGGCCCGCGCCTGGCCGGCATCCCCGCCGCCGCCGCCATCGCCGGCCTGGGCGCCTTCGGCGCCTTCCTCGCCGCCTGGCCCCGCCGCTGAAAAATGGGGTCAGAGAACATTAGCGTTTCAAACAAATATGTTCTCTGACCCNNACCAGCGGCTGCCTGCTGCTGGCCTTCGACCGCGACACCGCCTCGGCCCTGGGCCGCAGCCTGATGTCGGAACAGTTCACCAAGGACTACCTGGCCGTCTGCCGCGGCTGGCCCGAGCCCGCCGCCGGCACCATCGACCACCCGCTCGACGGCGGCCCCNNGGTGAAAAAACCCGCCGTCACCGACTACCGCACGCTCGCCACCACCGAAGTGGACTGGCCTTGCCAACAGCACCCCAGCTCGCGCTACGCCTTGCTGCTGTGCACGCCGCGCACCGGCCGGTTCCGGCAGATCCGTCGCCACCTCAAGCACATCCACCACCATCTGGTCGGCGATTCGAGCCACGGCGATGGCCGCCACAACCAGGCCTTCCGCATGCGCGGCGTGCACCGCATGCTGTTGCACGCCTGGCGCCTGTCTTTTCCACATCCTCACGACGGTCGCCGCATCATCGCCGTGGCGCCGCCGGACGCGGAATTCCGGCGCGCGCTGGACCTGCTGGGCCTGCCGGAACCCGACCCCGCGGCATGACGGGTGGCCCATGCCACCGGCCTGCCGCAGTGGCAAGGTTCGCCACGTCCCCCCGACCCCCAAGGAACGAGCCCCCGATGCGACCGATCGCCCTCGCCTGCGCCACCCTGCTGATGCTGGCCGCCGCCACGCCCGTGCTGGCCCAGGCCGACAACCCCGAGGACCGCGCGATCATTTCCTCGGGCGGCTTCCTCAGCGCGCACCCGGACCTGCGCTACCGCCTCAGCGGCCTGGCCGCCTACCGCAAGGGCGACTACGAAGAGGCGATGACGCGCTTCCGCCGCGCCGCCCGCTACAGCGACAAACCCTCGCAGGGCATGGTGGCCGAGATGTACTGGAACGGCACCGGCGTGCCGGCCGACCGCGTGCTCGGCTACATCTGGATGGACCTGGCCGCCGAGCGCGCCTACCCGCTGATGCTGGTCAAGCGCGAGAAGTTCTGGAAGGAGCTCACCGAAGCCGAACGCGCCCGCGCGCTCGAGATCGGCCCGGCCGTGTACGACGAATTCGGCGACGCCGTGGCCAAGGAGCGCCTGGCGCGCGAACTGCGTTTCGCCAAGCGCCAGACCACCGGAAGCCGCGTCGGCTCGGTGGGCGCGCTCACCATCGTCATCCCCACGCCCGGCGGCAGCACCCAGGTGGACGGCACCGCCTATTACGACGAGAAGTTCTGGGACATCGAGCAGTACGTGCAGTGGCAGGACCGCGACTGGAAGGTGGTGGGCCAGGGCACCGTGGACGTGGGCGAGGTGATGGTCACCGACACCCCGCTGCCCGAGGACCTGGAGGAAGGCGGGGACGCCCCCGCGGAAGACTGAGCGATAATGGCGGCACGTCACCGCGGGACCGTGCCTTGGCCAAGCTCTACTTCTACTACTCGGCGATGAACGCCGGGAAGACCACCACGCTGCTGCAGAGCGCGCACAACTACCACGAGCGCGGCATGCGCACGCTCATCCTCACGCCGAAGCTGGACAACCGCGTCGGCGAAGGCCTGGTGGCCTCGCGCATCGGCCTGCAGGCGCGCGGTACGGTGTTCACCCGCGACGACGACCTGCAGGCGCTCACCGAAGCCGACATCGCCGCGCGCGGTCCGCTGCACTGCGTGCTGGTGGACGAGGCGCAGTTCCTGTCCAAGCGCCAGGTCTGGCAGGTCACCGAGATCGTCGACAAGCTGGGCATCCCGGTGCTGGCCTACGGCCTGCGCACCGACTTCCGCGGCGAACTGTTCGAAGGCAGCCAGTACCTGCTGGCCTGGGCCGACAACCTGGTCGAGATCAAGACCATCTGCCACAGCGGCCGCAAGGCCACCATGGTGCTGCGCGTGGACGAAAACGGCCGCGCCATCAGCGACGGCCCGCAGGTGGAGATCGGCGGCAACGAGCGCTACGTCTCGGTCAGCCGCGGCGAGTTCAAGCGCGTGATGGCCGGCGAAGGCCACATCGACCTGCAGCAGCCGCAGCTGCCGCTGGGCACGCCGGCCGACTGACTCAGGCGCGGCCGCAGCTGGCGGCTTCGCCGGCCAGTTCGTCGTGCAGGCGGCGGCGTTCCGGGTGGCGTTCGGCGGCGCGCGCCAGGGTGGCGGCGCGCAGGTCCTTGCCATCGCCCAGGCGGCCGGCGCGGCAGTGCAGTTCGGCCTGCAGCGCGTCCAGGTGCAGGGTCCACGCCTCGGCCACCGCGTCGCGGGCGCGGGCCTGGGTGCGCAGGCTGGCCAGCTGGGCCTCGGCCTCGGTCCGTTCGCCGCGTTGCAGCGCCAGCCGCGCCACCAGCAGCGTGTGTTCGGCCTGGGCCAGGCTGTCGGTGTCGCCCAGGCGCGCGCTGGCTTCTTCCAGCAGGCGGCGTGAACTGTCGGCGTCGCCGCGGCGCCAGGCCAGTTCGGCCAGCAGGCCGCGGGCGCGGGTGGCCAGGGCGCGGTCCTGCGAGCGCGACAGTTGCAGGCATTCGTTGGCCAGCAGCGCGGCGTTGTCGTCCAGGCCGCGCGCCATGCGCACGCGCGCCAGTTCGCACAGCACGGCCACGTGGCGGTCGAGTTCGTTGCCGCGGCGGCGCAGCTGCAGGCTGCGCTGCAGGGCCTCGTCGGCCTGCGCCAGCTCGGCGCGCTCCCAGGCCAGGCGGCCCAGTTCGTGCCAGGACTCGGCCACTTCCGGGTGCTCGGGCCCGAAGCGCGCCAGCAGGCGTTCGTGCGCCGCGCCCAGCAGGCGCGAGGCCTCTTCGAGCTTGCCGGCTTCCACCAGCAGTTCGCCCAGCGGGCGCTGCACGGCGGTGGTGAGCGGGTGGTTGAGTCCGAAGCGGTCGAGCGCGATCTGCAGCGCCTGGCGGTAGGACGATTCGCCTTCCACCGGGTCGCCCAGCGCGCGCTGGAAGGTGCCCAGTTCGCGCCAGACCTCCACGCCGAGCGCGTTGCGGTCGCCGCCGCTTTCGCGCAGCAGGGCCAGGGCGTCGCGCATGGCCGTGACGGCTTCTTCGTAGCGGCCCTCGTCGGCCAGCAGGCCGGCCAGGTCGGCGCGGCTTTCGGCCTGCAGCGCCTTGCTGGCGTCGCCGGCGCCGCGCAGGGCCAGGGCGCGGCCGAACAGGTCGCGCGCCACCTCGCGGCCGCCCAGGCGGCGGTGGCAGCGGCCCAGCTGCGACAGGAACTCGGCGGCCGCGCGCGGCTGCGCCGCCGACTGCTGCTGCGCCACCGGCAGCCAGGGCAGCAGCGCGCGTACGCACACTTCCGGCTGGCCCAGCGCGCGCAGGCTGCGGCCGCGCAGCGCCGCCGATTCCACGCCCAGCCGCGCCGGCGCGTCGCCGGGCAGGGCGCCCAGCAGGCCCGACTGGCGGTCGAGCAGCTCCAGCGCCTGGCGGTCGTCGCCCAGGCCCTGGCGCAGGCGCGCGATCAGGCCCAGCAGTTCGGCGCGCGCCTGCGGTTGGCCGCGCAGTTCGGTGTCGGCGCGGCGCACGCCGGCGTCGAGCAGGGTGCGTGCGTCCAGGCCGCCGTCGCCGTTGGCCTGTTCGGTGTTTTCGAACAGCGCGATGACGAAGTCCTGCATGGCCTGCGCGCGTTCGGCTTCCTGCAGCGCGCGTTTGGTCTGCCAGGCCATGAAACCGAGCGCCGCCACGACCAGCGCCATGATCGCGGCGCCCACGCCCAGCGCCACCGAGTTGCGCCGGGCGAACTTGGCCGCGCGGTAGCCCAGGCTTTGCGGCCGCGCCAGCACCGGTTCGCCGTCGAGGTGGCGGCGCAGGTCCTGGGCCAGGGCCTCGACCGAGACGTAGCGGTCTTCCGGCGCCTTGGCCAGGGCCTTGAGCAGGATGTTGTCGAGGTCGCCGGCCAGTTCGTGCGACAGCCGGCGCGGGTGCGGGTCGCCGGCTTCGCGCGCGTGGCGGTAGGCGGCCTGCGAAGGGCGCACCGGGTCGGCGCCGAGGATGGCTTCCTCCCAGGCGGCGTCGGTGGTGCGCGCCGGGTCGTAGGGCTTGCGGCCCACCAGCAGTTCGTACAGCACCACGCCGAGCGAATACACGTCGGTCATGGTGGTGATCACGCCGTGGCGCAGCTGCTCGGGCGCGGCGTAATACAGGGTGAAGGCGCGCGTGCCGGTGCCGGTGATCTCGGTGGCTTCACCGGGCGATTCGTCGAGCAGCTTGGCGATGCCGAAATCGAGCAGGCAGACCTCGCCGGCCGAGGTGACCAGGATGTTCGAGGGCTTGAGGTCGCGGTGCACCACCAGGTTGGCGTGGGCGTGGCTGACTGCGGCGCAGACCTGCAGGAACAGCTTCAATCGCGCCGGCACCGAGAGCTTGAGCTGCTGGGCGTACTGGGTGATCGGTTCGCCCTGCACGTAGTCCAGCGCCAGGTAGGGCTGGCCGTCGCTGCTGACGCCGGCGTCGAGCAGGCGGGCGATGTGGGCGTGGCCCAGCCGCGCCAGGATCTGCCGCTCGCGGGTGAAGCGCTGGCGCAGGCCGGCGTCGCCCAGGCCCGGGCGCAGCAGCTTCAGGGCCACGCGTCGGTGGTACAGGCCGTCGGCACGCAGCGCCAGCCACACCTGGCCCATGCCGCCTTCGCCCAGCGGGCGCTCGAGCTTGTAGGGACCGATGGACTGCCCCGGCTGGGGCGCGAACAGCGAGGCGTTGACCACCGATTCGGCCAGGAAATCGGGACGCTCGTCCTCGAGCGAGATCAGCCGGCGCAGTTCCTCGCCGAGCGACGCGTCGGCCAGGCTGATTTCCGAGAGGCGGCGGTCACGCGCCGGCGGCTCCATCTCGAGCAGTTCGTCGAGCAGCAGCGACAGCGTGGACCAGCGCTCGGTGTCCACGCGCGCGGGCCCGGATCAGCCCTGCAGGGCAGCCAGCAGGAACATGCGGGCCTTCTGCCAGTCGCGGCGCACGCTGCGCTCGGAGCGCTTGAGCAGGCCGGCGATCTCGGTCTCCGACAGGCCGGCGAAGTAGCGCATCTCCACCACCTGGGCCAGGCGTGGGTCGAGGGCGTTGAGTTTGTTCAGCGCCACGTCCAGGCCCAGCATGTCCTCGTCCAGGCGCATGCCGCCGCCGGCGTCCTCGGGCAGGTCGGTGACGCGGTGCAGGTCGCCGCCGCGCTTCACCGCCATGCGCTGGCGGGCGTAATCGACCACCACCGAGCGCATGGCGCTGGCGGCGTAGGCGAAGAAGTGGGCACGGTCCTCGAACTCGGCCTCGGCGCGGCCGGCGAGCTTGAGGTAGGCCTCGTGCACCAGGGCGGTGGTGTCGAGCGTGTGGCCGTGCTGCTGCCCGCCGAGCTGGCGGCGGGCCATGCCGTGCAGTTCGCGGTACAGCGTGGCCAGCACCCGGTCGAGCGCGGACTTGTCACCGCCACGGGCGGCGCTCAACCACTGGGTGATTTCGGCGGTGTCGTTCATGCTTCCCCGGGGCCCGTCTGCGCGGGTTGCCGACACTATAGCCAATGCAGGCGACAGGCGGGCGACACCGGGTTCAGCGCTGGCAGCCGGGGCACCACGCCGTGGCGCGGTTGCCCAGGCGGCCGTCGCGGATCTTCCGGCCGCAAACCTTGCAGTTCTCGCCTTCCCGTCCATAAACGAACAGTTCCTGCTCGAAATAGCCGGGCGCCCCGTCCGGGCTGAGAAAATCTCGCAGCGTGGTGCCGCCGCGGGTGATGGCGTGGGCCAGGATGGTCTTCACGGCCCCGGCCAGGCGCCGGTAGCGCTCGCGACTGACCGAGCCGGCAGCCCGGCCCGGGGCGATGCCGGCGCGGAACAGGCTCTCGGCGGCGTAGATGTTGCCCACGCCCACCACCACCGCCTGGTCCATCAGGAAGGTCTTCACCGGCGCCTTGCGGCCGCGGCTGAGTTCGAACAGATAGTCGCCGTCGAAGTCGTCCGACAGTGGCTCGGGGCCCAGGTGGGCCAGTAGCTCGTGGGTTTCGCCGGCCGGCTGCCAGAGCAGGCAGCCGAAGCGGCGCGGGTCGGTGAAGCGCAGCACGCGGCCAGAATCGAGCGCCAGGTCCACGTGGTCGTGCGCGGCCACCGGCGTGGCGGCTGGCAGCACGCGCAGCATGCCGCTCATGCCCAGGTGCAGCAGGGCGCTGCCGGGGGCGGTGTCGACCAGCAGGTACTTGGCGCGCCGGCGCACGCCCAGCACGCGCTGGCCGGGCAGTTCGCGCGCCACTTCGGGCGGGATCGGCCAGCGCAGGTCCGGGCGGCGCAGCACCACGCCGGTGACCAGGCGGCCTTCCACGTGCGGCGCCAGGCCGCGCCGGGTGGTTTCGACTTCGGGCAATTCGGGCATGGGCGAAGTGTCGCAGAGCCGGCCCGGCGCGGGTCAATTGCCGCGCCCCGGCGCGCGGCATAGCCTAGGCGGATGCGCCTCATGCCCCCCGTGTCCCGCCTCGCCCTGGGCCTGGCCCTGCTGCTCCTGCCCACCGCCCTGCTGGCCGCCCCGTCCGGGCCGGTGGAGAGCCTGCGCGGGACCCTGGGCACGCTGGCCGACCCGCAGCGCCAGGCCGCCAGCGACAACCTCGACGCCGCCACCGCCGCCGACCGCGACGCCGCCCAGTTCCGCCAGCAGTTCGAAGCCCTGCGCGCCGAAGCCGGCAACGCCCCGACCCGCACCGCCGAATTCGAGCGCGACCTGCAGCAGGACCCCGGCCAGGCCCTGGCGCGCTGGCGCGCCCGGCTGCCGGCCACTTCCGACGTGGAGCTGCTCGAGCGCCTGCTGGAACAGGAGCGGCTGGAAGCCGAGCGCCTGGGCGACCGCATCGCCCGCCTCACTTCCGACCTGGGTGCGGCCCTGGCTCCCTCGGCCGGCGCGGCCGGCGGCGTGGACGACCTGCGCCGCCGTCTTGAAGACCTGTCCGCGCCCGTGCCGGCCACCGAGGGCGAGCCCGCCGCGCTCACCGAATCGCGCCGCCTGCGCCAGGCCGCCGAGCGCCGCCGCGCCGAAGCCGAACTGCAGCTGCGCGAGGTCGAACAGGACTACGCCGGCACCCGCCAGCGCCTGCAGGAACTGGAGCTGCGCGTGCTGCGCCAGCGCCTGGCCCAGCACGAACCGCGCCTGGCCCTGCTGCAGCAGCGCATCGCCGAACTGGGCCGCGAAGCGCTGCAGGCCCTGGCCGACCAGGTCGAAACCCGCGCCGCCGCGCTGCCCGCCGGCGACGCCGTGCTGGCCAGGGCCGCCGCCGACAACCTGGCCCTGGCCCGCGAACTGCTGGAGGCGAACGAAGCCCTGGCCACCCAGCGCGGCAAGCTGGCCACCGAAGAACAGGCCCTGGCCCGCGACCGCGCCGCCCTGCGCGACAGCCGCACCCGCCTGGAGCTGGGCGGCCGCAGCGAACAGGTGGGCACCTGGCTGTGGGCCGTGCTGCGCCGGCTCGACAGCGAAGCGGCGCTGTCCGAACGCCTGGCCGAAGTGCGCAAGGAACTCGCCGGCGTACGCCTGCGCCTGATCGCCCTGGACGAAACCCAGCGCGAACTCGGCGACCCGGCCGCGCTGGCCCGCGAGCTGCGCGCCAACGACCCGGTTCGCCAGGACGAGGACGGCCCCGCCGCCCGTGCCGCCGGCAACGACCCGGTGCGCACCTGGCTGGAAGCCCGCGTCGACCTCGCCGCCCGCCTCGAACCGCTGCTCTGGCGCCAGGTGGCGGCGCTTGAACAGGCCGAACGCACCCTGCAGGCGCGCCTGCAGTCCACCACCGAACTGCGCCAGCTGCTCGACCGCAACCTGCTGTGGATCCGCAGCCACCCGCCGGTGGACACGGCCTGGTTCGGCCGCTGGGCGGAGGGCGCGCGCGACCTCGCGAAACCTTCGCGTTTCGCCACCAGCGCTCGTCTGTTGTCGGAATCGGTGGCGCAGCGACCGTTCCGCTACGCCGGCGCGGTGGCGCTGGTGCTGGCCNNGCGCCGGCGCGGCTGGAGGGCCTGGCCCAGGCCGTGCGCGACGTGCGCCACGACCGCTACCGCCGCACCCTGCAGAGCCTGGGCTGGACCGTGCTGGCGGCGCTGCCCGGCGCGGCCGCGCTGTGGCTGGCCGGCGATTTGCTGCAGCAGGTGGGCGAACGCGGCAAGTACAGCGATTCGCTCGGCGGCGCGCTGCAGGCGCTGGCGCCGGCGGCCTTCACGCTTTCCTTCCTGGCCTGGCTGGTGCGCGAGCGCGGCCTGGCGCACGCGCATTTCCGCTGGGTGCGGGCGCGCCGCGAGGCGCTGCAGCGCTGGCTGCCCTGGCTCATGGCCGGGCTGCTGCCCCTGTATTTCATCGTGGCGCTGGCCTTCCTGCGCGGGCAGGACCTGGCCATCGACGTCTCGGCGCGCCTGGGCATCGTGCTGGCTTCGCTGCTCTCGGCCTGGGCGCTGTGGCGGCTGCTGGCGCCGGACGCGCTGTGGATGCGCCGCGGCGTGGTGCTGGAACCGTCGAACGCGCGCCGCGCGCTGCGTTTCGCGCTGCCGGCGGCGCAGCTGGCCTGCGCGGCGCTGGCCATCGACGGCTTTGTGTACTCCACCGCCATCGTGCTCGACGCGCAGTTCGCCAGCGTCGGCGTGTTCACCGCCGTGGCGGTGCTGCACGGCCTGCTCTCGCGCTGGTCGGCGCTGGGCGAACGCCGCCTGGCCTACCGCCGGCTCGAGCAGAAGCGCGAAGCCGAGGCCGCCGCGCGCGCCGAGGGTGGTGGCGACGAGGACGGCGGCGAAGCGCTGCCGGTGGAAGTGGACGCCGACCTGGCGCTCGACAAGGTCAACGCCCAGACCCGCCGCCTGCTGCGCGCATTGAAGTTGGTGCTGCTGGTGCTGGGCCTGGCCTGGGTGTGGGCCGGCGTGATGCCGGCCTTCGCGCGCCTGGACGAAGTGGTGCTGTGGTCGATTTCCGAAACCGCGGCCGACGGCGGTTCCACCGCGGTGCCCATCACGCTGATGGCGGCGCTGCTGGGCGTGGTGGCGCTGGCGCTGACCGTGGTGGCGGCGCGCAACCTGCCGGGCCTGCTCGAGATCGGCCTGCTGTCGAAGGTGAACATCGATTCGGCCTCGCGTTATGCCATCACCAGCGTGTCGCGCTACGCCATCGTGATGGTGGGCATCGTCATCGGCCTGGGCCTGCTGGGCCTGCGCTGGGGCCAGCTGCAGTGGATGGCGGCGGCGCTGACGGTGGGCCTGGGCTTCGGCCTGCAGGAAATCTTCGCCAACTTCGTCTCGGGCCTGATCCTGCTGTTCGAGCGCCCGTTCCGCGTGGGCGACGTGATCACGGTGAACAACCTCGACGGCACCGTCACCCGCATCCGCACCCGCGCCACCACCATCCTGGACTTCGACAACAAGGAAATCGTGGTCCCGAACAAGACCTTCATCACCGGCCAGCTGGTGAACTGGACGCTCAGCGACGAAACCACCCGCATCGTGGTGAAGGTGGGCGTGGACTACGGCACCGACCCGGCCCTGGTGCACCGCCTGCTGGCCCAGGCCGCAGCCGAGAACCCGCGGGTGCTCGAATCGCCGGCGCCGCGCAGCTGGCTGCTGGAGTTCGGCGCCAATTCGCTGGATTTCGAGCTGCGGGTGTTCGTGGGCGCCATTTCCGACCGCCTGGCGGTGCGCAACGAGCTGAACGTACGCCTGGTGGAGTTGTTCGATCAGCACGGCGTCGGCTTCGCCTACCCGCAGCTGGACGTGCACGTGCGCGACCTGCCGGACCCGCCGCCGGCCGCTCCCGCGCCCCCGGCGGCCCGCCCCGGACCCTTGTGAAGGCCGCGTGCCGGCCCCATACGAAGCCGGAGGGTGACGCCACCGGCGACGGCGGGCATCATCGTCCCTGATACCGGGCCAGAGCGCCCGAACCCCCTGGAGTCCTGGATGTCCCCCGAGTTGTTCGACTGGCTGGCCCGCGGCCTCACGCAGGCCAGTTACTGGCAGATGGCCCTTTATTTCCTGGTGGTGGTGCAGCTCACCATCTTCACCGTCACCCTGTACCTGCACCGCAGCGCGGCCCACCGCGGCGTCGACTTCCATCCGGTGCTCACCCACTTCTTCCGTTTCTGGGCCTGGCTCACCACCGCCATGGTCACCAAGGAATGGACCGCGGTGCACCGCAAGCACCACGCCAAGTGCGAGACCGAGGAAGACCCGCACAGCCCGCGCTTCCAGGGCATCAACCGCGTGCTGTGGCGCGGCGTCGAGCTCTACCAGAGCGCGCGCGAAGACAAGGCCATGCTCGAGAAGTACGGCAAGGGTTCGCCGGACGACTGGATCGAGCGCAAGCTTTACACCGCGCACCCGTCCTGGGGCCCGAGCCTGATGTTCTTCATCAATCTGGCCCTGTTCGGCCTGCCGGGCATCGCCATCTGGGCGCTGCAGATGGCCTGGATCCCGTTCTGGGCCGCCGGCGTCATCAATGGCCTGGGCCACTGGTGGGGCTACCGCAACTTCGACACCGCCGACACCGCGACCAACCTCACCCCGTGGGCGTTCTGGGTGGGCGGCGAAGAGCTGCACAACAACCACCACGC
>DNNT01000100.1 GCA_003497545.1 Arenimonas sp.
GGCGCCCGCGCAGCACGTCCCAGAGCGCGCTGGCGCGGTCGCCGCGATGGCCCAGCACCGGATAGCGTTTGCCCAGGCCGCGGGCTTCGACCAGCGGCGTGCTCACAGGAAGTCCTCCAGGTGCGCGCGGCCGCGCCGCAGCAGCGTCTGCGCCGCCAGCAGCAGCAGCGCTGCCGCCAACGCGCAGGTGGCCAGCGCGGCCCAGTCCACCGGCAGGCCGGAGAACGCCGCGCGCACGGATTCCACCGGCACCACCATCGGGTTCAAGGCCAGCCAGGGCGCCACCGCCGCCGGCAGCACCGCGCGGTCGTAGAGCACGGGCGTGAGGAAGAACAGCAAAACCAGGCCCTGCCCGGTGACCGCGGCGATGTCGCGCAGGAACACCTGCAGCACCGCCAGCAAGCGCGCCAGCGCCAGCGCCAGCACCGCCACCACGCCCAGCGCCGCCAGCACCGCCGGCAAGCCCGAGGCCGCCAGCGGCACGCCGAAGGCCAGCAGCGCCAGCAGCACCAGCACGAAGCCGCCCAGGTCGATCAGCGTGCTGGCCGCGACCCGGCTGTCCACGTACAGGCCGTGCGGCACGGCGACCTTGCCGATCAGCGCAGCGTTGTCGGTGAGCGCGGTGACGCCGCGGTTGGCGGCGTTGGCCAGCAGGTTCCAGGGCCAGAGCCCCAGCGCGAGGAAAGCCGCGTACGGCAGCTCGCCGCCGCCGGTGGCGCGCGCCGGCAGCAGCGCGCCGAACACCAGGGCCAGCACCGCCAGTTGCAGCAGCGGCAGCAGCACCAGCCAGGCGGCGCCGAGCAGGCTGCCGCGGTAGCGCTCTTCCAGTTCCCGGCGCAGCAGCTCGCGGAAAACGGCGCGGACGGCCGGCCCCATGTCAGCGCGGGTCGTCTTCCCGGCGCAGCGGGTCGAGCGCGCGGAAGCGTTCGCCGTATTCGTCGGTCAGGCGACGGGCCTCGTTCGGGTCGCGGATGACGCGCGGGGTGACCAGGATGATCACTTCCGAGCGGTCATTGGTCTGGGACTTGCGGCCGAACAGGCCGCCCACCACCGGAAGCCGGCTCAGCCCGGGCACGCCGCTGCTGCCCTGGGACTGGTTGTCGGTGATCAGGCCCGCCAGCATCACGGTCTCGCCGCTCTTGATCGCTGCCTCCGTGATCAGGGAGCGCTTATTGATCTCCCTGTTTCCGCCCGGATTATCGGGATCGGGCGGACTGGGCGTGCTGACTTCCTGGTCGATTTCCATGAAAACAGTGCCATCGCGGCTGATACGCGGCGTCACCGTGAGAATGACGCCCGTGTCCAGGTACTGCACCTGCGTATATGTGCCAGTGCCGGTACCCGGCGTTTCGCCGATGATTGGGTTGAAGCTGGTGCTGTTGACGGGGATCTTGGTGCCCACGTCCAACTTGGCTTCGGCGTTGTTGCGCACGACCACCGACGGTGTCGACAGGACGCGTACGTCCGAGACACGATCAAGGGCGGTGATGACTGCGGCTGCGTTCCGACCCAGGAAGGTCCAAGCCAGCCCGCTGCCATCGTTGCCTTGAGGGCCAATGCTGCCGGCGATGTCCCCCCAGATACTGCGCCCTTGGGCGTTGCCGAACTCCTCGGGCACCGCGTTCTCAAAATACCAATTCACGCCGTAGCTGAGAGATCCGGTGAGCTGCACCTCCACCACCTGCGCCTCGATGTGCACCTGCAGCGGCATGGTGTCCAGGCGCTCGATGGTGCGGCGGATCGATTCCCACTGGCCCGGCGTGGCGCGCACGAGCAGCGCGTTGCTTTCTTCGACGGCGCTCACCGACACGTCCTCGGAGGCGCCGATGGCGATGCCACCCGCCGCGCCGCCCGCCGCATTGCCGGCGTTGCCCGACGCCGCGGCGGCCGCCTCGGCCCGCGCCTTCGGATCGGCGGCGTCGGGGGCGGGCGTGCTGGTCGAGCGGATCTGCACCGGCTCCAGGCCGGGCATCAGCGACGGTGGGCCGTCACTGGCCGACGAGCCGCTGCTGTAGCTGCCACCGAACACCTGGCTGAGCTGCTCGGCCAGGTCGGTGGCCTTCATGTACAGCACTTCGTAGGTATACAGGCGCGCGCCTTCGCCGCCGCCGGCGTCCAGGCGCTCGATCCAGGTCTGCGCCTCGCGCAGGTACTTCGGCTGCGGGGTGATCACCAGAACCGCGTTCTGGCCCTGCAGCGGCATGAAGCGGAACATGCCCGACACCGGGGTGTTGCCGCCTTCGCCGAACACCGCCTCGAGCTCCTGCACCACCGAATCGGCCTCCGCCGACAGCAGCGGGAACACGCCCACCGACATGCCAGCCAGCCAGTCCACGTCGAAGATCTCGACGGTTCGCAGGTAGTTCTGCAGCTCGGCGCGGCTGCCGGCCAGCACGATCAGGTTGCGGGCGTTGTCGGTGCTCACCACCGCGTTCGGGCGCGCGTAGGGTTCGAGCACCTTCTTCATCTCGGTGGCCGAGATGAACTGCAGCGGCACCGCGCGCACTTCGTAGCCGCGGGCGTCGCCGGCGGCGCCGGTGCGCGGCGACAGGTTGCCGGCGATGGCCTGCTCGGTGGGCAGCACGTTGTAGCGGCCGTCCATCCACACCAGGCGCGCGTTGTTCCAGCCCAGCACCATTTCCAGCAGGCCCAGGGCCTGCTGCGCGTTCACCGGGCGCGGCGTGGCCAGCGTCACCTGGCCCTGCACTCCGGGCGCGATGACGTAGTTCTGCTGCAGAAGGTCGCCCAGGATGACCTTGACCACCGCGTGCACGGGCTCGCCTTCGAAGTTGAAGGTGGCCTCGCCCGGCTGGTCGAGCGAGGGCGGCGGCGTGGCGGCGACGCGCTGGTTGATCACCTGGCCGGTGCCGGGCGTGAGCGTGGCGGCGGATGGGTCCTGCGCGGGCGGCGCGGCGGCGTCGGCCTCGCCTTCGCCGGTCGTGGCCTCGCGGCTGATCACCGGGGTNNCGGGTCGGCGCCGCGGCGAAGCACGGGCGTGGCGGGCGTGGCGCAGCCGGCCAGGAAGGCCAGCAGGGCCAGCGCGAGCACGGGGACGGGACGGAGTCGAGAATTCATGCGGCTACTCTACCTTCTGGCCATTCCGGCGCGCGGCGTCCTCGCGCATCTGGGCGCGCCGCGCCTCGATGCGACGGCGGATCGCCTCCACCTGTTGTTCCTGCGAAAGCTCGCCCTCGGCGGCCGGGGCGGCCGGCGCCGGTGCCGCGGCGGGCGCGGTCGGGGTCGTGGCGGGGCCGGCGGTGGCGCGCGGCGCGGACGCCGGCGGCGCGGAAGGCTTGGCCTCGCCGCTGCCGTCGAAAACGCGCAGGTCGAGCTCGCGTCGGCCCTGCGGGCCCTCGAAGCTGGCGCGGCGTGGTTCCAGCGCCACCAGGCGCCAGGCCGTGCCTTCCACCAGCTCGCCGGCGCGCACGCGCTGGCTGCGGCTGCCGTCCGGCGACTGCAACATCGCGGCCTTGAAGTCGCCGGCCAGCAGCACGCCGCTGAGCACCCAGTCCAGCGGCGCCTCGCTGTCGCCGGCGGCGGCCACCGCGGCGGGGCGGCGGTCGGCGTTGAGCAGCGGGCGGTTGCCGACCTCGGCGTAATCGGAAGCCGGACCCAGGCGCGAGCCGACTTCCGCCAGCTCCACGCGCGGCATCGGCGGCGCCACGGCGGGGTCGTCGGGATGCGGCGCGAAGCGCGCGCCCAGGCCGTNNGGCCGCGAGCGCCGCGAGCAGCGCGCCGGCGGGGCGCAGTTGGTCAATCACGCGGCGCCTCCGGGGTGGCCAGCAGGTAGCCGTAGAGGTCGAAGCTGGCGTCGAGCGCGCCGTCCTCCTGGCCGGTGCCCAGGTAGCTCCGGCGCGCGAGCAGGTCGACGTTGTCCACGAACAGCTGCGGGCTGCCGCTTTCCAGCGCGTGCAGCACCGCGCCCAGCTCGGCCATGCCGCAGCGCAGGCGCACCTGCACGCTGGCGCGCACGAAGGGTTCGTCGGTGCGCGCGTCGGACGGCGTGCGCGCGGTGATCTGGCAGCGGCCCGGCTGCGGGCTGGCCGCGCCCACCACCGATTCCAGGCGCTGCACCAGCGCGGCGGTGGCGAGCTGGCGGTTGGTTTCGGGCAGGAAACCGGCGTTGCCGGCTTCGAATTCGCGCACGCGGGCCAGCTCGGCTTCCAGCGCCGGGCGCTGGGCGATTTCCATGCGCAGGGCCAGGTGTTCGTCGCGCAGTTTCGCGATCTCGTCGCCCATGGCCAGCATCGGCGCGGTCCACCACCAGTGCAGCAACAGGAAATACGCCAGCGCCAGCAGCGCGGCGCCGGCCAGCAGCCAGCGGGCGCGATCAGCGGCCGGTGTCATTGGCGTCCTCCGGGGCCTGGCCGCGCACGGTGGCGGCAAGCGTGAAGCGGTCGCGGCCGCTGCGCGGGTCGGCCTGCACGGCACCCGAAAGCGCCGGTTCGGCCAGCAGCGGCGAGTCCTGCAGCAGGCCCACCAGCGCCGGCGCGGCGCGGCTCTGGCCCACCAGCACGAGCTTGCCGTCGTTGACGGTGAGCTTGTCGATGGCGGTGTCGTCGGGGATGCGGCGGGTCAGGTCGTCGAGCAGCTCGAGCATGGTCGGGCGGCTGGCGCGGGTGCTGGCCAGGAAGTTCNNTCGCGGCCTGCACCTTGGCCTGCAGCTGGTTGCGCGCCAGCCGCGCCTGGCGGGCTTCGGCGGTGGCGGCTTCGACCTCGGCGCGCAGCGCGTCGAGCGCGCTGGCGCGGTTGTGCAGGGTGAGCGCGAGCGTACCCAGCAGCGCCACGGCGGCTACCGCGGCGAGGATGGCGTTGAGTCGGCGCACGGGGTCGCGGCGGGTTTCGCGGCGCGCGGCGGGCAGCAGGTTCAGGCCGAGGCGGCGGCCGTCGGCTTCCACCACGTCCACGCCTTCGAGCAGCGCGGCCAGCGGTCCCAGCGCCTGCATCTCGGCCTCGAGGCGCGCGCGCGGCAGCACCAGCAGTTCGGCCTGGATCTGCTGGCTGGCGGCGTCGCGCGAGACCACGCGGCCCTGGAACGTCACCTGCTCGGGGCTGAAAGGCGTCTGGCGGTCGAGTTCATGCGCGAGCACGTCGCGCAGCCGCGGCTCGGCGGCGGCGGGCAGCGGCAGGCGGCGGCGCAGCACCGCGCCGGCGGGCAGCAGCAGCCAGGCGGGCACGGAGGACGCCGCGAGGCGCGCGTGCAGTTCGGCCAGCAGTCCGGCGTCGCCGAGCGGCACTTCGCCCAGCGGCTGGTCGCCGTTGGCGTCGGAAACGGTGAGCGCGAGCCCCTGGTCGCCGCGGGCCAGGAACAGGCGGCGGGCTTCGCCGCGGAACAGCCGGCGCCAGGACGGCGGCAGCAGCGACAGCGCCGCGTCGGCCATGGAACGGCCCCAGCCCGGCAGCGGCGTGCGCGCCAGGCGCAGCCGGAGCGTTTCGAGCGATGTGGCGAGTTGGTCGACAGCGGGCATCAGTCGGGTTCCCCTACCCGCCAGGCCAGCGGTGCGTAGAGCTGGCCGAAGCCGGCCGCCGCGCCCATTCGCAGGGTGGCGGTGACCTCGACCTGCTGGCCATCCGGACGGACGGCGCGGCTGGCCACACTATACGTGCCGGACCCGACGACGGCGAGGGTGTCGCCGCCCGGCAGCACCGGCAACGGTAGCCCCGGCTGCCAGGCCGCGCGGGCGGCCAGCAGCTGCGCCACCTGGTCGGGCGGCAAGCCCAGGGCCAGCAGCACCGAGGCCTCGGCGAAATCCGGGCGCGGGCGCGGTTGGCCGCCGTGGATGGTGACGTGCGGCACCAGCAGGCGATAGGTGGCCTCGTCCATGCCCAACAATTGCTGCAGTTCGGAAACCGTGGTGAAGGGTGCGTCCCTGGCGCCGTATTCGCGGCGCGCGGCGGCGTAGTCGCGATCCTCGGCGCCGCCTTCCATCGACACCAGGTCGTCGGGGTCGCGCCAGTCCTGGATCACGGCGGCCAGCTGGCGCGCGCGGGTGTCCTCGATGCCCAGCGCGCGCATCAGGTTCGCCAGCAGCGCCACGTCGGCGGCATTGAGGTCCACCTTGGCGCTCTCGTCGACGATGCGCAGCTCGATGCGGTGGCCTTCGAATTCGAAACCATAGGGCCGGCCGTCGGGCAGCCAGCGATTGGCGGGGTCGGGCTGGTTCAGGCGCAGCGCCGCCACTTCGATGCCGGCCTCGGCGGCCAGCCGTCCCAGCGCCTGCGAACGCAGCGCGCTGCCCTGCATCGCCTCGATGCGCGCGCTGAAGGCGAACACCGCCACCAGCCCCGCCATCAGCAGCAGCAGCCAGAGCACCAGCAGCAGCGCGGCGCCACGGTTCGCGCGCATCAGCGCTCCTCCCCCGGCGAATCCACGTCCTGCGGGCCGCCCACGGGGATCGCGCCCGCCGGGGCCACCGGCGACTGCCCCAGCCGCGGCGCCACCACCAGCTCCGGCCAGCGCGCCCGCGGTTCGGCGAAANNGTCCCACTGGCCCTGCCAGTCGGTGGGCTCGCCGCGGTCATCCAGCGAGCGCACCGAGAACGCCGCCTCGGCGAGTCCGTCGAGCAGCACCTCCGGCTCGCGCTCGGAGTCCACCGGGCCTTCCGGCGTGAGCAGCTGGTGTTCGAATTCGATGCGCAGGCCGCCGGCGCCGCGGCGGATGCGGAAGGTCTGCACGTAGGGGCCGCCGCGCGAAAGGTAACCCGGCATCGGCGCGACGAAACGCAGCAGGTCGGGTTCGGCCTGGAACACCACCAGCTCCTCGCCGGCCCGCGGCGTTTCCACCGGCATCGCCAGCGCGCCTTCGAGCTGGCGGCGCAGGAACCCCTGGGCCGCGCGCAGCTGCTCGGCCCGGCGCGATTCCGCCTCGGCGGCGCCGGTGGCGCGCGTGGTGTTGCGCAGCGCGGTGAAGGCCAGCGCCAGGCCAGCCGCCAGCAGCACGGTGGCCATCATCACTTCGACCAGGCTGAAGCCCCGGGCGCGGCTCACGGCAGCGCCTCCAGCGGGCTTTCCGGGTAACGCGCGCGCAGGCTGGCGAATCGCAGTTGTCGTGCGTAGTCGCCCTCGCCCCAGCCCACGTCCAGCTGCAGGCGGTAGAGCACCGGCGCACCGGCCTGCTGCAGGCCCACGGTTTCGATGGGCGCGGCGCCTTCCACCGGCGCGGCCTGCGGCACCGGGTCTTCGACTTCGGTGATCTCCAGCGTCCAGCGGTAGCGGCCGTCGGCGAATTCGCCCTGGGCGCGGCCGGGTTCGATCGGCGCCAGCACGCCCACCTCGGAAAGCAGCGACTGCGCGTGCAGCGTGGCCTCGCTGGCGTCGCCCGCCTGACGCACCTGGGCCAGGCCGCCGCCGAGGATGGCGATCAGGATGCCCATGGCCACCGCCAGCAGCGCGAAGGCCACGATTACTTCGATCAGGCTGAAGCCGCGCTGCCGCCTCATGGCCGGCCCTCGCCGCGCGTGAGCGTGACTTCGCCGGTGAGCCAGGCCACGTCGACGCGCCAGGCCGCGTCGCCGCGCCTGAGCACGATGCGGCCGCCGGTGGAGGCGCCTTCGGGGAAGAAGCGCACCACGGCTTCGGTGCGCGCGGGCTGCTCCTCGCGCGCGGTGGTGGCGACGAGTTCGATCTCCGCCGGCAGTTCGCCGCTGCGCTTGCCGGCGGAACTCCAGCGGCGCTCCTGCACGTCGAGGCGGAACACCTGTTCGCGGCCGGTGGCCAGGGCCTGGGCGCGGGTGAAGCGCAGCTCGTGGGCCACTTCGCGCGCGGCGTTTCGCAGCTGCTGGCCGGGCATGGCGCGGCCGACCACCATGGCGCCGATGCCCGCCAGCGTGGCCACCAGGGCCACCACCACCAGCAGTTCCAGCAGCGACAGGCCGCGCGCGCGGTTCATGGCGGCGGCGCCTGCCCGGTCAGGGCTTGCGGATGTCCGCGTTGACGCTTTCGCCGCCGGCCTGGCCGTCGGCGCCCAGGCTCACCAGCTCGTAGGGGCCGTCGGTGCCCGGGCGGCGGAACTGGATCGGGTTGCCCCAGGGATCCTTGAGCTCTTCGGCCTTGGCGTAGGGGCCGAGCCAGTTCGGCTGGCCGGGGGAAGTGACCAGCTGTTCCAGCGAGTCAGGCAGGCGGCCGGTGTCCATCTGGAACTGGTCCACCTTGCCGGCCAGGGTGATCAGCTGGGTGTTGGTGAGGCCCACGTTGGCGCGGTCGCGGCCGCCCAGCACGCGGCTGCCGACCACGGCCAGCACGCCGCCGATCAGNNCAGCACGATCACGATGATGATCTCGATCAGGCTCATGCCGCGCGCGCGGCGGGGGGAAGCAGGGATTGAACGCATGGGTCAGCCTATGGAGTTGGTGAGGTCGTAGATCGGCAGCAGCACCGACAGGATGATCACCGCGATCACCGCGGTCATCAGCACGGTCAACGCCGGCACCAGCGCCGCCATCAGGCGGTCGAGCGCGTTGGCGGTTTCCTGGTCGAAGGTGTCGGCCACCTTCAGCAGCATGGTATCGAGTTCGCCGGACTCCTCGCCCACCTGCACCATCTGCACGGCCAGGCGCGGGAACACCTTCTGGCGGCCGAGCGCGTAACCGAGGCCGCTGCCGGTTTTCACTTCCTCGGCGGCGGCGTCCACCGCCTCGGCCAGCACGCGGTTGCCCAGCACCGGGCGCGAGAGGGTGATGANNGCCCAGCACCGGGCGCGAGAGGTTGATGGCGCTGAGCAGCGGCACGCCGTTGCGCACCAGGGTGCCCAGCGTGCGCGCCAGGCGCGCGGTGTCGAGCCGGGCCACCAGGTCGCCGACGTAGCGCAGGCGCAGCAGGCGGGCGTCGAGCGCGCGCCGCGCCTCGGGCTGGCGCAGCCGCGAGGCCAACCACAGCGCGGCCAGCACGGCCGCCAGCAGCAGCGCCCACCACCAGGCCCGCACGAACAGGCTCAGGTCGAGCACCAGTTGCGAATACCAGGGCAGTTCGGCGTTGAGGCTTTCGAACAGCACCTGGAACTGCGGCACCACCACCGCCATCAGGAAACCCACCGAGCCCACCACCATCACGCACAGGATGACGGGGTAGATGAGCGCATTGATGACGCGGCCGCGCAGCTTGGCGCTGCGCTCGAGGTAGTCGGCCAGGCGGCGCAGCGCCTCGTGCACGTTGCCACCCGCCTCGCCGGCGCGAACCAGGTTCACGTACAGGCGCGAGAACAGCCCGTGCTGCTGCTCGAGCGCGGTGGACAGCGGCGTGCCGCCGCGCACGGC
Source organism: Arenimonas sp. (assembly GCA_003497545.1). Classification (GTDB taxonomy): domain Bacteria; phylum Pseudomonadota; class Gammaproteobacteria; order Xanthomonadales; family Xanthomonadaceae; genus Arenimonas. The sequence continues at coordinate 9,252 of DNNT01000100.1, forward strand.
TTCGCGCACGCGTTCGATGACGCGGCGCGCCTGCAGCGAATCGGGCAGCTCGAGCAGGATGCCGAGCGCGCGGTCCAGCGGCTGGCCGGCGCCAAGCAGCGTGGCCAGCTGCTGGGTGAACTGCAGCACCTGCTCGTCGCCAAATTCCTTGCGCCGCAGCAGGCCGGCGAAACCCTCGCCGCCGCCGGCGTCGGCGCGGCGCGCTTCCACCGGCAGGTGGCCCTGGTCCTGCAGGCGCATCACCACCTCGTCGGCGCTGGCGGCCTCCATCTGGCCGTCGAGTGGTTCGCCGGTGGCGGACAGCGCCTTGTAGCGGAACAGCGGCATCGGCCTACGCTTCCTGCGTGACGCGCAGGACTTCCTCGAGGGTGGTCAGGCCCTGCATGGCCTTGAGCAGGCCGTCTTCGTACATGGTGCGCATGCCGCGGGCGCGGGCGGCCTCTTCCAGCTCGCCCATGCCGGCGTGCTGCATCACCAGGCGGCGCAGGCTGTCGTCCATCACCAGGAACTCCATGATGGTGGTGCGGCCCAGGTAGCCGGTGGGCGTGAGTGCCGAGGGTTTCGGGCGGTACAGGTAGATCGGGCCTTCCGGCTGGAAGCGACGCAGGCCGAATTCTTCGATCACCTCGGGCAGCGCTTCGTACTTCTCGGCGTGCGTGGGCTCGATGCGGCGCACCAGGCGCTGGGCCAGGATGCCGTTCACCGTGGAGGTGAGCAGGTAGTCCTCGACGCCCATGTCGAGCATGCGGGTGATGCCGCCGGCGGCGTTGTTCGTGTGCAGCGTGCTGAGCACCAGGTGGCCGGTGAGCGCCGACTGGATGGCGATGCGCGAGGTTTCCAGGTCGCGCATTTCGCCGATCATGATGATGTCCGGGTCCTGGCGCACGATGCTGCGCAGGGCCTGGGCGAAGTCCAGGCCGATCTGCGGCTTGGCCTGGATCTGGTTGATGCCTTCGATCTGGTATTCGACAGGGTCCTCGACGGTGATGATCTTCACGTCGGGCGTGTTGAGCTGGCTGAGCGCCGCGTACAGCGTGGTGGTCTTGCCCGAGCCGGTGGGGCCGGTGACCAGCAGGATGCCGTGCGGCTGCTCGAGCACCTTCACGAAGTCGGCCAGGAATTCGTCGGTGAAGCCCAGCGCCTTGAAATCGAGCACCACCGATTCGCGGTCGAGCAGGCGCATCACCACGCTTTCGCCGTGCGCCGTGGGCACGGTGCTGACGCGCAGGTCCAGCTCCTTGCCCTGCACGCGCACCATGATGCGGCCGTCCTGCGGCAGCCGGCGCTCGGCGATGTTGAGCTTGGCCATGATCTTGATGCGCGAAATGACCGCCGCAGTGAGGTTGGCCGGCGGCGACTCCGCTTCCTCGAGCACGCCGTCGACGCGGTAGCGCACCTTCAGGCGGTTTTCGAAGGGCTCGATGTGGATGTCGGAGGCGCGCAGCTCGACCGCGCGCTGGATGACCAGGTTCACCAGGCGGATGACCGGTGCTTCAGAAGCCAGGTCGCGCAGCTGCTCGACGTCGGCCTCGTCACCGGCCGATTCGTCGCCCAGGTTCTCGACGATGGCGCCCATGGCCGAGCGGCCCGAGCCGTAATAGCGTTCGATCAGGTCGGCAATTTCGGCGCGCAGGCCCACGTTCACGCGCACGGCGCGGCCGGTGGCCAGGGCCACGGCCTCGGCGGCGTACGGGTCCTGCGGGTCGGCGACGAGCAGGTCCACGTGGCCCTCGCCCTCGCCCACCGGGCACACCGACTGCTGCTTGAGGAAACGCAGCGACAGCTGCACGCCGGGCGGCGGCGCGTCGGGGCAGTCCTTGGCGGCCAGCAGCGGCAGGCCCAGCACTTCGGACGCGGCCTCGGCCATGTCGCGCTCGGACACCATGCCCAGGCGCACCAGCAGCGCCGCCAGCGAACCGCCGGCTTCGGCGTGCAGGCGCTGGGCGCGCGCGAGGTCGGTGTCCTTCAGGCGGCCGCGCGCGGACAGCGCCGCGGCGATGCGCAGGTCGTCGGAACCGGGATTTTCTTGCAGGGCCGCTACCACGCCGGGCTCCTTGGACGGGAGCCCGGAATTTAGCAGGTCTGGATGGCGGCGGGTGTCAGCCGACCCAGGCGCGGGCGTTGCGGAACAGGCGCATCCAGGGCGAATCCTCGCCCCAGCCGGCCGGATGCCAGCTCATCTGCAGCGTGCGGAACACCCGTTCGGGGTGCGGCATCATCAGCGTGGCGCGGCCGTCGCGGCTGGTCAGGCCGGTGATGCCGGCCGGGGAGCCATTGGGATTGGCCGGGTAAGCCTCGGTAACGGCGCCGGTGTTGTCCACGAAACGCAGCGCCACCGCGGCCTGGGCCTGGTGCGCCGGCTGCTGGAAACGGGCGAAGCCTTCGCCGTGCGCCACCACCACCGGCAGGCGCGAACCAGCCATGCCCGAGAGCAGGATGGACGGCGACTCCTGCACCTCCACCAGCGCCAGGCGGGCTTCGTACTGCTCGCTGCGGTTGCGGTGGAACGTCGGCCAGTGTTCGGCGCCGGGCACCAGCGACTTGAGCTGGGCCAGCATCTGGCAGCCGTTGCAGACGCCCAGGCTGAAGCTGTCGGCGCGTTCGAAGAAGCGCGCGAACTGCTCGCGCAGCGCCGGGCGCTCCAGGATGGACGTGGCCCAGCCGCGGCCCGCGCCCAGCACGTCGCCGTAGCTGAAGCCGCCGCAGGCGGCCAGGCCCTTGAACGAATCGAGCGACAGCCGGCCCTCGATGAGGTCGGACATGTGCACGTCCACGGCGGTGAAACCGGCGCGGTCGAAGGCCGCCGCCATTTCCACCTGGCCGTTGACGCCCTGCTCGCGCAGCACCGCCACGCGCGGGCGCACGCCGGTGTGGATGTACGGCGCGGCGATGTCCTCGGCCGGCTCGAACGTCAGCTTGGGCGACAGGCCCGGGTCGGCGAAGTCCAGGCGCGCGGCGCGCTCGCCGTCGGCACCGGCGGGGTCGTCGCGCAGGGCCTGGATGGCATGCGTCACCGACCACCAGGCGCCGAACAGCTCCTGCCAGCTCCACTCGGCCAGCAGCTCGCGGCCTTCGCTCACGCGCACCACCGGTGCGGTGGTGGGCTTGCCGATGCGTTGGGCGCAGTGGGTGAGGTCGTGGCGGTTGACCAGGTCGGCGAAGGCCACGCGGTCCTCGGCGGCGATCTGCACCACGGCGCCGAGCTCTTCGTTGAACAGCGCGGCGAAGGCGTCGTCCTCGCCCCAGCCTTCGAGGTTGAGCTCAAGGCCGCAGTGGCCGGCGAAGGCCATTTCGCACAGCGCCGCGAAGGCGCCGCCGTCGGAACGGTCGTGGTAGGCCAGCAGCAGGTCGGCCTCGCGGGCGGCCTGGATGAGGTCGAAGAAGGCGCGCAGGCGGCCGGGTTCGTCCAGGTCCGGGCAGGTGCCGCCGAAGGCGCCGTGCACCTGCGCCAGGATCGAACCGCCCATGCGGCGCTGGCCGGCGCCGAGGCCGATGAGCCACAGCTCGGAGTCGGCGCCGCGGTCGAGCACCGGCAGCAGCTGCTTGCGCGCGTCCGCGACGCGGGCGAAGGCGCTGACCACCAGCGACACCGGCGACACCGCCTTCTGGGGGCCTTCCGGCGCGTTCCACTGCGCCTGCATGGACAGCGAGTCCTTGCCGACCGGAATGGACAGGTCGAGCTCGGGGCACAGCTCCATGCCGACGGCCTTCACGGCGTCGAACAGCGCGGCGTCCTCGCCCGGGAACGAAGCCGCGGCCATCCAGTTGGCCGACAGCTTCACTTCTTCCAGCGCGGCCACCGGGGCGGCGGCCAGGTTGGTGATGGCTTCGCCCACCGCCATGCGCGCCGAGGCGGCGGCGTCGATGAGCGCCAGCGGCGTGCGTTCGCCCATGGCCATGGCTTCGCCGGCGACGCCGTTGAAGTCGGTGAGCGTGATGGCCACGTCGGCCAGCGGCAGCTGCCAGGGGCCGACCATCTGGTCGCGCGAGCACAGGCCGCCGACGCTGCGGTCGCCGATGGTGACCAGGAAGTTCTTCGAGGCCACGGTCGGATGCGCCATGACGCGCAGGCCGGCGTCGCGCAGGTCGAGCTTCGACGCATCCAGGCGCGGCCAGCGCGGCGCGGGGACGCGCTGGGTGTCGCGGTGCATCTTCGGCGACTTGCCGAACAGCACGTCCATGGGCAGGTCGATGGGCGTGCTGCCGTCGGGCGCGCGCAGCACCAGGCGTTCTTCCGCGGTGGCGTGGCCGACCACGGCGAACACGGCGCGCTCGCGGCGGCAGATGGCCTCGAAGTCGGCCACGCGGTCGGCGGCGACGCCGAGCACGTAACGCTCCTGGGCCTCGTTCGACCACAGCTGCATCGGGCTCAGGGACGGGTCGTCGCTGGGGATCTTCGCCATCTCGATCACGCCGCCGACGTTGGAGTCGTGCAGCAGCTCGGGGATGGCGTTGGACAGGCCGCCGGCGCCGACGTCGTGCGCGGTCAGGATGGGGTTGCGTTCGCCCTGGGCGAAGCAGCGGTCGATCACTTCCTGGCAGCGGCGCTGCATCTCGGGGTTGTCGCGCTGCACCGAGGCGAAGTCGAGGTCTTCCGAGCTCTGGCCCGAAGCCACGGAAGACGCGGCGCCGCCGCCCAGGCCGATCAGCATGGCCGGGCCGCCCAGCACCACCACGGCGTCGCCGGGGCGCAGGTCGAGCTTCTTCACCTGGCCGCGGTCGATGGCGCCCAGGCCGCCGGCCAGCATGATGGGCTTGTCGTAGGCGCGCACCAGGCCGGGCTGGTCGGTAGGCAGTTCGAAGCTGCGGAAATAGCCGGCCAGCGCGGGGCGGCCGAATTCGTTGTTGAACGCGGCGGCGCCGATGGGGCCGTCGGTCATGATTTCCAGCGCGCTGGCCATGCGCGGATTGAGCGGACGCTCGGTTTCCCACGGCTGCGGCAGCCCGGGGATGCGCAGGTGCGACACCGAAAAACCGGTGAGGCCGGCCTTGGGCTTGCCGCCGCGGCCGGTCGCGCCCTCGTCGCGGATCTCGCCGCCGGCGCCGGTGGCGGCGCCCGGGAAGGGCGAGATGGCGGTCGGGTGGTTGTGGGTTTCCACCTTGATGCAGAAGGCCGAATCCACCGGCGCGCCGTGGCCGTATTCGCCGGTGCCGGGCTCGGCGCGGAAGCGCGCGCCCGGGTGGCCTTCGACCACCGCGGCGTTGTCCTTGTAGGCACTGAGCGTCAGTTGCGGGCTGCGCGCGTGGGTGTTCTTGATCATGCGGAACAGCGAGTGCGGCTGCTGTTCGCCGTCGATGGTCCAGTCGGCGTTGAAGATCTTGTGCCGGCAGTGTTCGGAGTTCGCCTGCGCGAACATCATCAGTTCGGCGTCGGACGGCTCGCGGCCAAGCTCGGAATAACGCTGGCGCAGGTAGTCGATTTCGTCCTCGGACAGGGCCAGGCCGAGGCGGCCGTTGGCTTCTTCCAGGCCGGCCAGCGGGATGCGCTCGAGCGGGCCCGGCGCCTGGGCCACGAAGAGCGCGGCGGCGGCGTCGCGGTTATCCAGCAGCGACTGCGTCATCGGGTCGTGCAGCACGCGGGCGAGCTTCGGCCAGCGCGGGTCGCCGGCGGGCGGCAGGCCGGCCAGGTCGAGGCGGGTGCCGCGCTCGACGCGCTTCACCGTCAGGCCGGCGCCCTGCAGGATTTCGGTGGCCTTGCTGGCCCAGGGCGACAGCGTGCCCAGGCGCGGCACCACGAAGCGCGATTCGGCCCCGGCTTCGGGCGCCTCGAAGGCCACGCAGCCTTCCAGGATGCGGCCGAGCGCGCCGGTGTCGGGCGTGGGGCCCGCGGCCGGTTCGATGAAGTAGGTGAACCAGGCGCCGGCGACCCGGAGGCCGGGGACGATCTGCTGGAAGCGGGCTTGCAGGCGTTCGCGCCGGAACGGCGACAGGGCCGGGAGGCCCTCGAGGACGATCATGTCCGCGGTAATCCCAGGGGAATCGAGCGCCGTATTGTAGCCCAAGGCCGGGCCAGGGGCCCGGCCCGGGGGGCTCAGCGGGCCGGCTTGGCGGCCAGTTCGTCCAGGCGGGCCAGCATTTCGGCCGGGGCCACGTAGCCGCCGATCTGGGTGCCGTCGGCCGCGTAGATGGCCGGGGTGCCGTCCAGGCCGATGCGGCGGCCCAGGTCGTAGTCGCGGGCCACCGGGCTCTTGCAGTCGGCACCCGGCAGGTCCTTGCCCGACTTGGCTTCGGTCAGCGCCTTGCGGCGGTCCGGGGCGCACCAGACGTTCACGGCCTTCTGGAACGATTCCGAGCCGAGGCCGGCGCGCGGGTAGAACAGGTAGTTCACGGTGATGCCGAGGCGGTTGTACTCGGCGATCTCCTGGTGCATGCGGCGGCAGTAGCCGCAGTCGATGTCGGTGAAGACGGTGATCTCGTGCTTGGGCTGGGCGGCGGCGAAGGTGATGCGGCTGTCGTCGCCCACCGAGGCCAGCAGGCCCTGGCGCAGGCCGGCTTCGCTGGCCTGGGTGAGGTTTTCGCGGCTGGCGATGTCGATCAGGGCGCCCTGGATCAGGCGCTTGCCGTCGTTGGAGACGTAGACGACGCGGGCGCCGACGGCGACTTCGCGGAAGCCCGGGATCGGGGAGTCGGTGATCTGGCCGATTTCCATGCCCGGGGCCAGGCCCAGCAGCGCCTCGCGGATGGCGGTGTCGCCAGCGGCCGACGCGGAGGCGGCCTTGGCCGGGGCGGCGGCCTGGGGCTCGGCGGCGCAGGCGGTCACGGTGGCCACCAGGGCCAGGGCAAGCAGGGAGCGGCGGATCATCGTGGGGCGTTCCTCGGGGGCTGTGCGGTTCCGACCCCGGCCGGGGCGGAAAGTTCAGCGATTCTCGCACAGGCCCCGCGGCCGATTCAGGCCCTGGGATGGTGCTGCTGGTGCAGGCGCTTGAGGCCTTCACGCGCCACCAGCGTGTAGATCTGGGTGGTGGAGAGCGAGCTGTGGCCGAGCAGCATCTGCAGCGTGCGCAGGTCGGCGCCGTGGTTGAGCAGGTGGGTGGCGAAACTGTGCCGCAGTCCGTGCGGGCTGACCCGCGCCGGGTCGATGCCCGACAGCACGGCGAGGCGTTTGACCACGTTCCAGAACTGCTGCCGGCTGAGCGCGCCGGCCTCGCGGCCCAGGAACAGCGGCGCCGCCACCCGGCCGCCGGCCAGCAGCGGGCGGGCCTCGTCGAGGTAACGCTGCAGCCAGTGCTGGGCTTCCTCGCCCAACGGCACCAGGCGCTCCTTGCTGCCCTTGCCCATCACCCGCAGCACGCCCTGGCGCAGGTTGAGCGCGGTGGCGGGCAGGTTCACCAACTCGCTCACGCGCAGGCCGGTGGCGTACATCAGCTCGACCATGGCGCGGTCGCGCAGGCCGGCCGGCGTTTCGGTGTCGGGGGCCTGCAGCAGGGCCTCGACTTCGCTTTCGGACAGCGCCTTGGGCAGGGAGCGGCCCAGTTTCGGCGGGTCGAGCCGGGCGGTCGGGTCTTCGCTGCGCAGGCCCAGTCGCGCCTGCTGGCCGAAATAAGCGCGCAGGGCCGACAGCAGGCGGGCGTTGCTGCGCGCGGCGTAACCGGCGGCGGTGCGTTCGGCCAGGTAGTCGAACAGCACCTGGCGGTCCACGTCGGCCAGGCCGCGGCCCTTCGTCGCCAGCCAGCGGGCCAGGCCCTCCAGGTCGCGGCGGTAGCTGTCGAGCGTAAGCCGCGACAGGCCGGCCTCGGCCCAGGCCCGGTCCAGGAATCCGGTGATGGCGCGCTCATCGGCCGGCGAGGCCGGCGGCAGGGACTGGGCGTGCGCGCGACGATCGGCGGGACGGCTGGCAGGCATGCCCGCAGCTTAGCGACGGCCGCCGGCGCCGGCTATGCTGTCGCGATGTCCGACGCCCCTGCCCCGCGCGCGCGTCCGGCCCACCTGGGCTGGCGCCTGTTCGCGATGACCTACGACTTCTTCCCCGCCCTGGCGCTGTGGTTCGCCGCCAGCGGCCTGGTGCTGCTGCTGCGCGGCGGCACGCCGGTGCCGCCCGGCAGTTGGGCATCCTGGGGGGAACTGGCGTTGCTGTGGGCCGTCACCGGCGTGTACGCGGTGGTGTCTTGGCGGCGCGGCGGGCAGACCCTGGGCATGCGCCCCTGGCGCCTGAAGGTGCTGCGCGCCGACGGCCAGCCCGCCGGCACGAAAGCGCTGCTCATCCGCTACGTCGTGGCCACGCTGTCGCTGGCGGCGGGAGGCCTGGGCCTGCTGTGGACTTTCGTGGACCGCGAGCGCCGCGCCTGGCACGACCTGGCCAGCGGCACGGTGCTGGTGCGCCTGGACCGCTAGCCGCGACGGCGGGCGAACAGGCCCCAGCACACCGACAGCAGCGCCAGCGGCGGCAGC
>DNNT01000082.1 GCA_003497545.1 Arenimonas sp.
CAGCAGCCGGGCCGGCCAGGCCTCGACCTCCGCGCTGTTCACCAGGTGCCAGTCCAGGGCGTGCATGCGCGCAGCTTAGCCCGGCGGCTCAGTGTTGCCCAATCCAGTCGGCGATGTCGGTGATCACCTTTGCGTCGACCCGACCCTCGCGCCGGTATTCCTCGGGGTTGGGCGGCCCGTCGCCGCGCATGAACAGGTGGTTGAGGCCGGGGTAGGTGATGAAGCGCGCGTCGGGGTGGGTGGCGAGGCCCTCGCGCCAGCGGCGGAAGTCGTCGTCCACGGTGACCTGGTAGTCGCGTTCGCCCTGCAGCAGCAGCATGGGCCGGCCCAGGGCCAGCGCGTCCTGCACCGGGCGCATGCCGGCGTGGTCGCGCCAGTAGGCCGCCGGGATGCCCAGCATCGGTCGCCGCGGCGGCGGACCGCCGGCCAGGTGGGCGACGATTTCATCGCGCTGGCGCTCGGCTTCCTCGACCGAAACGCGCTCGAGCTCGGTCAGCAGGCCGTCGCGTCCGGCCAGGTAGCGCATCTGCTCGGGAACGGCCTCGAACAGCGGGTGCGCCAGCGCGGCCAGCAGCACCATGCCCGCCAATGTCGGGTCGCGCGCGCCGATGCGCGGGGCCAGGTAGCCGCCCAGGCTGTGCGCGGCGATGAACACGCGAGCGTCATCCACCTCGCGCAGCGCCCGCACTTGGCGCACAGCCCTGAGCACGTCGCGCACCTGCACCTCCTCGGCCGTGGCATCCGGCGGCAGCGTGCTCGCGCGCAGCCAGGTTCGCTTGTCGAAACGCAGCACCGCGACGCCGCGGTCGGCGAGGCCATAGGCAAGGTCGAGCAGGGGCTTGTTGGGGCCGAGCGTGCCGTCGCGGTCGGCCGGGCCCGAGCCATGCACCAGCACCACGGCCGGGAAGGGGCCGGCGCCGCGCGGCAGCGTCAGCGTGCCGCCGAGGTCGCCGACCGGGAATTCGCGCTCGGTGAAGCGTGACGTGGCCACCGGCGGCGGCGCGTCGATGGCCGCCNNCGGGCGCCGCAGCACCAGCCGGCCCAGGCGCGGGGGCAACGCTTCCCACTCCGCGCGCAGGCGGGCGGGTGGGTAATCCTTGGCGGCCTGGCCCGAGAGCAGCGCGTGCGCGGCCTCGTAGTCCGCCGCCTCCAGTGCCGCCATGAAACGGTCGGCGTTGGCCAGCAGGGCGGACTCGCGCCGGTCCACGGCGCCTCCCGGCAGGCTCAGCAGCGAGAGGGCGAGGACCAGCAGCAGGGCGAGCGCGCGGGGCATGCGCGCAGCTTAGCGGGTCAGGCGGCGGCGCGGCGCAGGATGTCGAGCACGGCCTGGGGGTGTTCGAAGCTCAGCAGCCAGACCCGGCCGTCGGCGTGCGGCAGCGCCAGCACCCTGGACGGGTCGGTCACCAGGCAGAAGGCCTTGCGGCGGTCGCGCAGCCGGAAGTGGCCGGCCCAGTAGCCGGGCAGGGCGAAGCCGTTGGTCTTGAGCAGCGGCTTGAATTCGGTGTGTTCGCGGGTGTCGACGACGCGGGCCTGGTCGAGCCGGAACTCCGACAGCGGCGCCTGCCGGGAGTAGTAGGTGGCCTTCACGCGCAGCTGCTTGCCGTCGAAGGCCACCTGGCGCCGCCACATCGGCAGCAGCACGGCCAGGATGGCCACGGCCACCAGCGCCTGCAGGGCCAGCAGCCCGAGCGGGTCGGTGCCGGACTGGCGGGCGGTGGCGATGCCGAGCCCGGCCACCGCCAGCGGCACCAGCGTGCCGAAGCCGATGGCGAACCAGATCGCGCCCTTGCCGACCGGGCCGATGGCGAAATTGCGGAAGCTCATGCGTCCTTGTCCTCGTCGGGCTTCTTCAGGCGGCCGGCCTTGCGCAGCGCGTCACGCAGCACGTATTCGATCTGGGCGTTGACCGAACGCAGCTCGTCGTCGGCCCAGCGCTGGACGGCGTCCAGAACCTCGGTGTTGATGCGCAGCGGGTAGGCCTTCTTCTCGGCCACCGGTCAGGCCTTGCTCGCCTTCACGGCGGCGATGGCCAGCAGCGTCGCCGCGAGGGTGACCGCGCCGACCCCGCCGACGGCGAGCGCCGTGGCGTGCTCGCGCGGGCAAAACAGCAGCGCCACGCCCAGGACCAGCAGCAGGGCGTCGATGACCAGCAGCAGACGCGCCGTGGCCGCGCGCGCCCGGGACGGGTCGCGCGCAGCCTTGATGGAAACCGGGTCCCACTTGCCCGTGAGCAGCATCAGTCCGATCACCAGGCCCGGCAGGGCGCTGGCGATCACCACGATGCCGGCCAGCATCATCTCGTCCACGGCCGGCCTCAGTAGATGCTGCCGGCGTTGACGATGGGCTGGGTGCCGCGTTCGCCGCACAGCACCACCAGCAGGTTCGACACCATGTGCGCGCGGCGCTCGGGGTCGAGCTCGACCACGTTGCGCTCGGACAGCTGCGCCAGGGCCATTTCCACCATGCTCACCGCGCCTTCGACGATGCGGGTGCGGGCGGCGATG
>DNNT01000158.1 GCA_003497545.1 Arenimonas sp.
CGCGGGTGGCCAGCGCCTTGCGCTCGGCGCGCGGCATGCCGCGGTACACCAGCGGCTGCATCACGTTCTCGAGCACGGTCATACGCGGCAGCAGGTGGAAGGACTGGAACACGAAGCCGATTTCCTTGTTGCGCACGTGCGCCAGCTCGTCGTCGCCGAGCTGCGAGGTGTCGCGGCCATTGAGTTCGTAGGTGCCTTCGCTGGGCGTGTCCAGGCAGCCGATCAGGTTCATCAGCGTGGACTTGCCCGAGCCCGAGGGGCCGATCAGGGCCACGTACTCGTTGCGGTCGATGAACAAGTCGACGCCGTTGAGGGCGAGTACTTCCTCCTCGCCCATCAGGTAGCGCTTGACGATGCCGGTGAGTCGGATCATCCGGCGTCGTCCTCGGCGTCGCCGGCGGCCTCGTCGTCGCCTTCCTTCTCCTTGCCTTCCTCGTCGCGCAGCTTGCCTTCGACGCGGTCGCCGTCGCGCAGGGCGCGCACCACCTTGGCCGGGCCGGTGATCACGCGGTCGCCGGCCTGCAGGCCCTTGGCGATCGCCTCCCAGCGGTCGTCCGACAGGCCCACTTCCACTTCCACCTTGCGGGCGGTGCCGTCGCGGTCCACCCACACGTGGCGCTTGACCTGCTTGTCTTCCGATTCCTCGGTGGCCACGGCTTCCACCGGCACCGCCAGCGACTTGCCGCCGTCGCCCAGGAAGATGTCGGCGCGCGCGCTCATGCCCGAACGCAGCGCCACGCCTTCCGGCACCTCGAGCAGTACGGTCACCTCGTAGGCGCGGCCCTGCGCTTCCAGCGTCGGCGCCAGCGCGATCTTGGCCACCTTGCCCTTGAGCGCAGTGTCCTGGAACGCGGCGGCGTACACGTCGGCGGCCTGGCCCAGGCTGATGCGGGCGATGTCGGCCTCGTCCACCTTCAGCTCGGCCTGGATGGCCGAGGTGTCGGCGATCTTCATCAGCGAAGCGCCCGCCAGCGCGTTCGTCGACGGAATGGCCGTTTCACCCACCTTGATCGGCAGGTCGACGATGGTGCCGGCGATGGGCGAGAGGATGTCGGTCTTGGCCAGCTGCTCGCGCGCTTCTTCCAGGATGGCATCGGCGCGGCGGAGGGCTTCTTCGCTGCTCTGCAGCTCGACCCTGGCCAGGTCGCGGGCGTTGCGCAGGTCGTCGTAGTCGCTCTGGCCGATCATCTTGCGCGCCAGCAGCGATTCGCCGCGTTTGAGCCGGGTTTCGGCCAGGGCCAGGGCCAGGCGCTGGCGCTCGATGCTGATCAGGCTCTGGCGGCGGCTCGCCTGCTCGCGGTCGATGGCGTTGCGGTAGGTCTCCGGGTCCAGGCGCAGCAGCAGCTGGCCCTTCTCCACCGTGTCGCCCTCGACCACCAGGATCTCGCGCACCTTGGCCACGACTTCCGAGGTCAGGTTCACCTCGGTCAGGTAGGCCAGCACGCCGGAGGCGAGGATGGTGGGCCGGATTTCCTGCTCCGACGCCACCACCACCTCGACCTCGGTGCGCGATTCACCGCGCCCGGCCTTGATGAGCAGGGGCACGGCCACGACCGCCACGAGGATGGCCGCGGCCACCCATTTCTTGTTGATCTTCATCGATGCTTCCGTTGTGTGGCGTGGCTCAGAGCGCGGCGAACAGGGCCATCACGCCATAGATGACCAGCGAGGGCAGAACGGCGACGGTGACCGCCTGGCCCCAGCCGGTGCGGAACCAGGTCTTCCAGCCCAGCGCGGCCAGGAACCAGACCCAGAAATTGAGCAGGCTGAAGCTGCGGGCGAGCATCAGCCAGTCGTGGTCGAGCGGCAGTTGCACGAACAGCGGGTCGACGTTGAGCAGCTGCAGGCTTTCGAACGACACCTGGTTGGAGCTGGTGAAGATGGCGCCCAGCACCACCAGGTTGCCCAGCACCATGGGCATGCTCGACCAGGCCGCCAGCGACAGGCCGCGGCGGAAGCCCACCTGGTTACCCGTGACCTTGCCGGCCAGCAGGTAATACAGCGCCATCACCGAAAACACGATGCCCACGAACAGCAGCACCATCGGCCCGCCGAAGTAGGCCGAGGCGCGCGCGCCCGGCATGAACTGCTTCGCCTGCTCGACTTCGGCGGCGCTCATGTCGCGCTGGGCCTGCATCTGCGCCACCTGGTGGTCGGCGAACCAGTCCGGGTCCACGGTCAGGAAATAGGCGGTGGTGGAGACGGCGCCCAGGACCGCCACCAGCAGCAGCGGCAGCCAGAAGCTCGGCTTTTCCTTCAGGTCGGCGAACACCTTGGCCGGCTCGAGGAAAATGTTGATCAGGTGGGACATGCAAGGCTCCTTGGCTTTGGCGCGGCGCGACTCCCCTTGAATCGCCCTGCGCAGGATAGGGCACGCGGCCCTTGTGAACCATGGACGGATGCAAGGTGGAAAATGTGACAATCGTCCTCCCTGCCCGCCTGCGGCCACGCCATGCGCCTAGCGTTCGCCCTCCTGCTGCTGCTCGCCGCCGGCCTCGCCACCGCGGCCGGACCCGACCGCCGCATCGCCATCACCGTGGACGACCTGCCCTGGGCCAGCCTGGGCGACGGCGCCGGCCGGCCGCTCGATGCCGCCATGCGCGAGCACCACGCGCGCCTGATGGCGGCGATCCGCGCCGGCGGCGACCCGGTGATCGGCTTCGTCAACGAAGGCAAGCTCGGCGCCGACCCGGCCACGCGCGACGAACGCATCGGCATGCTGCGCGACTGGCTCGACGCCGGCGCCGAGCTGGGCAACCACACGCGCGGCCACGTGGACCTGCACGCCGTGGGGCTGCCGGCCTACCAGGCCGACATCCTGGCCGGCGAACAGGTGCTGCGCCCGCTGCTGGCCGAACGCGGCCGGAAGCCGCAGTGGTTCCGCCACCCCTACCTGCGCGCCGGCACCTCGGCCGCCGACAAGGCGGCGCTGGCGGCCTTCCTGGCCGAGCATGGCTACCGCATCGCCCCCGTCACGGTGGACCACAGCGACTGGATCTGGGCCCGTGCCTACCGCAACGTGCTCGACGACGGCGGCGACGAAGCCACCCTTGCCCGCCTGCGCAGCGGCTACGTGCCCTACATGATGGCGAAGCTGGACTACTACGAGCGCTTCTCCCTCGCCCTGCTCGGCTACGCGCTGCCGCAGACCTGGCTGCTGCACGCCAACGAACTCAACGCCGCCACCTGGACCGCGCTGATGGCGGGGCTGGAAGAGCGCGGCTACCGGCGCGTTTCCATCGCCGAAGCCATGGCCGACCCGGCCTACGCCCGCGACGACGCCTACACCGGCCGCTGGGGCCCGAGCTGGCTGCACCGCTGGGCCATGGCGGAGAAGAGGCCCGCCGCGTTCTACGACGGCGAACCGGAAACGCCGCGCTGGGTGCTCGACCTGGCGGGCGTGGAGTCCGAATAGGCCTCAGGGCGCCGCGGCCGGAGGCGCGCTGCGCGGCTCGAGGATGATGCGGCCGCGGCTGTAGTCGTAGACCACGTCGTAGCGGCTCAGGAAGCGCGCGCCCAGCCGGCCGTGCTGGCCGGTGTCGATGACCTCGTCGCCGATCGAATAACTCGCCGGCGTCTCCACCGCCGGCGCGCCGGCCAGGGCCAGCTGCACCGACGTGCCGCTCTGGTAACGCGCCAGGCCCCCGACGAAACAGGCCGTCGTTTCCTTGCCGCCGGCCGGCACCTTGATGGCCTCGTGCGCCTGCGGGAACAGGCTCAGGTCGATGCCGGCGCCGCTGTCCACGTGCAGCCGCGCGTCGTAGCGGGCGCCGTCGGGGCCCTGCACCTGCGCCTGCACGAAAGGCTGGCGGCCGCTGATGTCGGCCGGCACCACCAGGCCGTCGCCCCGGTAGTCGTAGGTCTCGGGGTCGTGCAGCACGATCTCGCCGCGGGCGTGGTCGACCTCCACGACATAGCGGCTGAAGAGCTCGTGGCCGATGACGCCGCTAAAGGGCGGCGCTTCGATGGCCTTGTCGCACAGCACGCGGTCGAGCGGGATCGCCAGCACCGTCTGGTCGAGCAGCGCGACGGGGCCGAAATCGATGTCCAGCCCGGGCTGCACGGCGGCGGTGACCGTGGCCACGCCTTCGCCGGCGATCCGGCGCAGGCCGCTCATGTCGAGATTGAGCGCCTCGGTCTTCGGGCCGGTGAGCAGGGTGAGCATCGAGGCGCCGGTGTCGACCACGGAATCCATCGGCGGCGAACCGTTGATGCTGGCCTGCACCACGACCCAACCCTTGTGCTCGCGGAACGGCAGCCGCACCGGCAGCGGCGAATCCAGCCGCGCCTCGGTGCCGTGGTTGGCGAAATAGATGCGCCCCAGTTCGATCTGGCTGCAGGACGCCAGGCCCAGGGAAAGCGCCAGGGCCAGGCCCAGGCGGTGCAGCGGAAACAGCGGCTTGTTCATGGTGACCTCGTGGGGATCCAAGTGCGCGGCACTTGCGTGGCCGGCGGATGTGCGTTGAAATTTGAGCCTGTTTTTCAACACAGGCAAGCCAACTGATGGCACGGTCGCGCTACCACGACGTCTCGGACCCCGGAAGCATCGCCCTGCTGGCCAGTCCGGCGCGCCAGGACATCGTCGACACCCTGGTCGCGCTCGGCGGCGAGGCCGACGTGGCCGCCGTCGCCCGGGAACTGGGCCGCCCCGCGGACGGGCTGTACTACCACTTCGAGCGACTGGCCGACGCCGGCCTGCTGCAGCGGCGGGACAAAACCGGCGAGCCGCGCCGCTACCGCGTCGGCGCGCGCCGCGGCACGGCGCTGCGCCTGGTTTACGGCAAGCGCGCGGAAAGCAGCGAGGCCGTGCAGCAGGTCGTGGCGAAGCTGCTGCAGTCGGCCGGGCGTGATTTCCGCGCCGCGCTCGCCAACCCGAAGGTGCGCACCGAAGGCGAGGCCCGTGAACTCTGGGCCGGCCGCGCCCGCGGCTGGCTGGACGAAGACGGCCTGCGCGAGGCCAACGCCTTGCTCGGCCGCCTGCTGGAACTGCTGCAGGGCCCGCGCCAGCCCGGCCAGGACAAGCTCTTCAGCCTGTCCTTCGTTCTGGCGCCCAAGCCCGGCAAGCCGGCGCGCCGCACCCGGACCGGGGACTGATCTTTCACGCCGGCGGGACTGCGGGCTGCGATGATCGTCCCGCACTCCATCCTGCCCAGGCCGCCATGTCCGACACCCCGCGCAAGACCATCCGCGATTTCGACCCCGAAGTGCTTCGCCTCTTCGACCAGTACGTGCACGGCCAGATCGACCGGCGCGGTTTCCTGAAGGGCGCGGCGGCGTTCGCGGTCGGCAGCAGCGGCGCGGCCGGCCTGCTGGCGGCGCTGGCGCCGCAATTCGCACAGGCGCAGCAGGTGGCCGCCGACGACCCGCGCCTGGTCGCCAGCTACCAGCGCTTCGATTCGCCGGACGGTTATTTCGACGGGCGCGGCTACCTGGCGATGCCGGCCGGCGTGGAAGGCGCGCTGCCGGCGGTGCTGGTGGTGCACGAGAACCGCGGCCTGAACCCGCACATCGAGGACGTGACCCGGCGCCTGGCGCTGGAGGGTTACCTGGCGTTCGCACCCGACGCGCTGTTCCCGCTCGGCGGCTACCCCGGCAACGAAGACGCCGCACGCGCGAAGTTCCAGGAGCTCGACCAGTCGCTCACGCGCCAGGACCTGCTGGCCGCCGCGCGCTGGCTGCAGGCGCACCCGCGCTCGAATGGCCGTCTGGGCACGGTGGGCTTCTGCTACGGCGGCGCGATCGCCAATTTCCTGGCCACGCAATTGCCCGACCTGAAGGCCGCGGTGCCCTTCTACGGCACCGCGCCGGCCGCCGCCGACGTACCCGCGATCCGGGCGCAGCTGCTGGTGGTGCTGGCCGCCGACGACGAACGCGTCAACGCCACCTGGCCGGGCTACGAGGCCGCGCTGCAGGCGGCGGGCAAGTCCTACGAACTGCTGCAGCCCGCCGGCACCGTGCACGGCTTCCACAACGACACCACGCCGCGTTACGACGAAGCCGCCGCGAAACAGGCCTGGGCCGCCACGCTGGCGCTGTTCGCGCGCACGCTGCGGTCCGGTTAGGCCCGCCCGCCGCGGGGCCCTATAATCGGCGGCCCTTCGCTGCTGCTGGGCCCGGCCCCTTCCGCCGGGCCGGATCCCCCGCATGTTCAAGAACTTCCGGGACGACTGGTTCGCCAACGTCCGTGGCGACCTGCTCGCCGGCCTCGTCGTGGCGCTCGCGCTGATCCCCGAGGCCATCGCCTTTTCCATCATCGC
>DNNT01000094.1:0-3082 GCA_003497545.1 Arenimonas sp.
CGCTGTTCTTCGCGCAGACCGCCAGCCTGTTCGACCACCTCGCCGGCGACACCCTGGTGGTGCTGGGCGACGGCGCGGCCGAATCGGCCGAGGCCTTCTGGGCCCAGACCAGCGACCGCTGGGAGCAGCGCCGCCACGACATCGAACGCCCCATCCTGGCGCCGGCCGAGATCTACCTGCCGCCGGAAGAACTGCGCGCCCGCCTGAACAAGACCGCGCGCATCGAGGTCTGCGGGCCGAAGCACGCGCAGGCCGACAAGGCCATCGCCCTGCCCGAGCAGCCGGCACCGTCCCTGCCCTGGAGCCAGAAGGGCGGCGACCCGGGCAGCGCGCTGCTGGGCTTCCTGCGCGCCTACCCGGGACGCACGCTGCTGGCCGCCGACTCCGCCGGCCGGCGCGAGGCGCTGCTGGAACTGCTGGCTTCGGCCGACTTGAAGCCCGCGGTGCTGCCGGGCTGGGACGCCTTCCTCACCGGCGATGAGCGTTTCGCAATCACCGTCGCGGGCCTGGAGGACGGCTTCGCGCTGTCCGAGCCGGCGCTGGCCGTGCTCACCGAACGCCAGCTCTTCCCCGAACGCGCCGAGCAGAGCCGCCGCCGCAAGCGCGCCGCGCGCGACCCGGACGCGGTGCTGCGCGACCTCAGCGAGATCTCCATTGGCTCGCCGATCGTGCACGAGGACCACGNNTACGCCAAGGGCGACAAGCTGTACGTGCCGGTGTCGCAGCTGCAGCTGGTGAGCCGTTATTCCGGCGCCTCGCCCGAACACGCGCCGCTGCATTCGCTGGGCGGCGAGGCCTGGGAAAAGGCCAAGCGCAAGGCCGCCGAGAAGGTGCGCGACGTGGCCGCCGAGCTGCTCGAGATCCAGGCCCGCCGGCACGCCCGCAAGGGCCTGGCGCTGCCGCTGGACCGCGCCATGTACGAACCGTTCGCGGCGACCTTCCCGTTCGAGGAAACGCCCGATCAGCTTTCGGCCATCGACGCCGTCATCGCCGACCTGGGCCAGACCCAGCCCATGGACCGCGTGGTTTGCGGCGACGTCGGGTTCGGCAAGACCGAAGTGGCCGTGCGCGCCGCCTTCGTCGCCGCCGTGGCCGGCAAGCAGGTGGCCGTGCTGGTGCCCACCACCCTGCTGGCCGAGCAGCACTACCGCAACTTCCGCGACCGCTACGCCGACTGGCCGATCCGGGTCGAGGTGCTGAGCCGATTCAAGTCGGCCAAGGAAATCAAGGCGGCGCTGGCGCAGCTGGCCGAAGGCAAGATCGACGTCATCGTCGGCACCCACCGCCTGCTGCAGCCCGACGTGAAGTTCCAGGACCTGGGCCTGGTGATCGTGGACGAGGAGCAGCGCTTCGGCGTGCGCCAGAAGGANNTGCTCACGCTCACCGCCACGCCGATCCCGCGCACCCTGAACATGGCCATGAGCGGCCTGCGCGAGCTGAGCATCATCGCCACCCCGCCGGCGCATCGCCTGGCGGTACAGACGGTGGTGACGCCCTGGGACGGCAACCTGCTGCGCGAGGCCTTCCAGCGCGAGCTGGCGCGCGGCGGCCAGGTGTATTTCCTGCACAACGAAGTCGACAGCATCGAGAAGATGGCGCGCGAACTGGGCGAACTGGTGCCCGAGGCGCGCATCCGCATCGCCCACGGCCAGATGCCCGAGCGCGAGCTCGAGCAGGTGATGCTGGATTTCCACCGCCAGCGCTTCAACGTGCTGGTGTGCACCACCATCATCGAATCGGGCATCGACATCCCGAGCGCCAACACCATCATCATCCACCGCGCCGATCGCTTCGGCCTGGCCCAGCTGCACCAGCTGCGCGGCCGCGTCGGCCGTTCCCACCACCGCGCCTACGCCTACCTGGTGGTGCCGAACAAGAAGACGCTCACGCCCGACGCCGAGAAGCGCCTGGAAGCCCTGGCTTCGCTGGAAGAGCTGGGCGCGGGTTTCACCCTGGCCACCCACGACCTGGAGATCCGCGGCGCCGGCGAGCTGCTGGGCGAGGACCAGAGCGGCCAGATGGCTGAAATCGGCTTCAGCCTTTACACCGAACTGCTCGAGCGCGCAGTGAAGTCGATCCGCTCCGGCAAGATCCCCGACTTCGACCCGGCCACGCGCCATGGCGCCGAAGTGGAACTGCACATCCCGGCCCTGATCCCCGAGGACTACCTGCCCGACGTGCACGCGCGCCTGACGCTGTACAAGCGCGTCGCCTCGGCCCGCGACGAGGACGTGCTCAAGGAGCTGCAGGTGGAAATGGTGGACCGCTTCGGCGTGCTGCCGGAACCGGCCAAGCAGCTGTTCGCCGTGGCCGAACTCAAGCTCGCCGCCACGCCACTGGGCATCCGCAAGCTGGAACTCGGCCCCACCGGCGGCCGCTGCACCTTCCTGCCGCAGCCCACCATCGACCCGATGTCGGTGATCCGCCTGATCCAGTCGCAGCCCAAGGTCTACGCGATGGACGGCCCGGACAAGTTGCGCCTGAAGATGGAGCTGCCCGACGCCGCCTCGCGCCTGCGCACCGCGCGCGGACTGCTGGCCCTGCTCGCACGGGGCTGAACCACCGGCACGTGCGCATCGCGCCGGGGCCGTTATGCTGGGCGGAATCCGCAAGGAATCCGCCCATGCCCCGCCTGCTGCTTGCCACCCTGCTCATGCTCACGCTCGCCGCCATCCCACCCGCGCACGCCCATGACGGCACCGTGGTCGTGGTGGTGCGCCATGCCGAGAAGGCCAGCGACGATCCGCGCGACCCTTCGCTCACCGATGCCGGCCGCGCCCGCGCCGAAGCGCTGGCGGCCACGCTGTCCGGCGCCGGCCTGGACCTCGTGGTGAGCACGCAGTTCCGCCGCACCCGCGACACCGCGGCGCCGGCGGCGAAAGCCGCGGGGCTGGAGCTGCAGGTCCGTCCCGTGGACGCGTCAAACGCCGCCACCTACGCCGCCGACCTCGCCCGCGACCTGCGCGCGCTGCCGGCCGGCAGCACCGTGCTGGTGGTGGGCCACAGCAACACCGTTCCCGGCATCGTGGCCGCGCTGTCGGGCCAGCCAGCGGCGGAAATGCCGGAAACCGAATACGACCGC
>DNNT01000094.1:3121-3937 GCA_003497545.1 Arenimonas sp.
GTGCGCCCGCACCCGCACATCGGCCTGGCCACGGTGACCTACCTGTGGGAAGGCGCGATCATGCACCGCGACAGCCTGGGCTACGCGCAGGAAATCCTGCCCGGCGACGTGAACTGGATGACCGCCGGCCGCGGCATCGTGCACTCCGAGCGCACGCCGGAGCGCCTGCTGGGCAAACCGCAGCGCATGCACGGCCTGCAGACCTGGGTGGCGCTGCCGAAGGAGCATGAAGAAACCGCGCCCGCCTTCGCCCACCACCCCGCCGCCACGCTGCCGGTGGTGGAGCTGCCGGGCGTGCGCCTTCACGTGGTCGCCGGCGACGCCTTCGGCGAGCGCTCGCCGGTGCAGGTGCTGGCGCGAACCCTGTATGTATCGATCGAACTCACGGCCGGCGCGGCGCTGTCCATTCCGGCCGAACACGCCGAGCGCGCGCTCTACGCCGTGGAAGGCGAACTCACGCTCGACGGCGAACCGCTGCCGCTCGAACACCTGCTGGTGCTCGAACCCGGCAGCGAACCGCTGCTGCGCGCCGCCTGCGACGCGCGCGTGATGCTGCTCGGCGGCGAGCCGCTGGACGGCCCGCGCCACGTCTGGTGGAACTTCGTGTCCAGCTCGCGCGAGCGCATCGAACAGGCCAAGGCCGACTGGCGCGAGGGGCGCCTGGGCCAGGTCCCCGGCGAAACCGAATGGATCCCGCTGCCCGAGCGCTGAGACGGCTTCAGAAGCGGCCGGCCTGGTAATCCGCGAAGGCCTGGCGCAGTTCGGCCTCGGTGTTCATCACGAACGGGCCGTAACGCGCCACCGGCTCGCGCAGCG
>DNNT01000208.1 GCA_003497545.1 Arenimonas sp.
CCGCCTCGGCACCGGCTGAAGCCGCGCCCGCGCCCGCCGCGCCCACCGACGAGGCCGGCCTGCGCGCCGCCGCCGCGTCCGCCCTGTCCGAGCAGCGCCTGTATTCGCCGGTGGGCGACAACGCGATCGAACACTACCTGGCCCTGCGCGCGCTCGTCCCGGGCGACAACAACGTCGAAACCGCCCTGGTCGAACTGCTGCCCTACGCGCTGATCGGCAGCGAGCAGGCCATCGCCCGTGGCGACTTCACCGAAGCCCGGCGCCTGGTGGGCCTGATCGAACGCGCGGATGCCGAACTGCCGGCGCTCTCGCGCCTGCGTGACAGCCTGGTGGCCGCCGAGGCCGAGGCCGCGGCGNNCCGCCGAGCAGGAAGCCGCCCGTCGCGAGGAAGCCGAAAAACTCGCCGCCAGCGCCGACGCCGAAGCGCGCCAGCGCGCCGCCGCGGCCGCCGCCAACACGCCGGCCCCGGCTCCGGTCGCCGCACGCCCCGCGCCGGCCGCCGCGGCCCCCACGCCGGCGCCGGCCGTGGCCGCCACGCCCGCCCCGCCGCGCCCCAGCGCGCCGGCCGCCGCCGCCGTCGTGCCCAAGCTCATCAGCGCCCCGCAGCCGCGTTACCCGCTGATGGCGCTGCGCCGCAAGCTCGAGGGCGAAGTGCTGCTGGAGCTGAGCATCCGGCCCGACGGCAGCGTCGGCAACGCCCGCGTGGTGTCCGCCACGCCGCCCGGTTTGTTCGACGAGGCCGCCGTGGCCGCCGCCGGTCGCTGGCGCTTCGAGCAGGGCCCGGCGCCGGTGACCACCCGCCAGGTCCTGCGCTTCCGCCTGCCGCGCGAGGGGGCGCAGCCGGCCGGTTGACACGCAAATGCGAATCATTATCATCAAGGCCGACCCACCCAGGAGCCGGCCATGGCCTTTCCCCCGTCTAACCTTCCGCCCCTTCCCGCCAGCGTCCACCGCACGCCGGTGCCGCCGGGCCTCGAGCTGGACAGCCGCGAGTTGATGCGCGGCACGCGCGAGGTGCTGATCCGCCACGGCAGCCAGGTGTACCGGCTGCGGCACACGCGCAACGACAAGCTCATCCTGGTCAAGTGACCGGCGCGCGGCGGGCATAATGGGGCCCCGAACCACGGAGCCCGCCCGCGCATGAGCCTGCTGGAAACCGTCGAGCGCCAGACCGGCCCCGAGCCGCGCTGGAGCATCCTCTGGCTGCACGGCCTTGGCGCCGATGGCCACGATTTCGCGCCCATCGTCCCCGAACTGCTGCGCCCTGGCTGGCCCGAGCTGCGCTTCGTGTTCCCGCACGCGCCGGTGCGCCGCGTCACGCTCAACAACGGCGTGCCCATGCGCGCCTGGTACGACCTGCGCAACCTCGAGCTCGACCAGCGCGCCGACGAAACCGGCGTGCGCGAATCCATCGCCCAGGTCGACGCGCTCATCGCCCGCGAAGCCGAGCGCGGCATCCCGCCGGAACGCGTGCTGCTGGCCGGCTTCTCGCAGGGCGGCGCCATCGCCCTGGCCGCCGGTGTGCGCCGCGAGGCGCCGGTGGCCGGCATCATCGGCCTGTCCACCTACCTGCCCCTGGGCTCGTCCACCGCCGCCGAGGCCACGCCGGGTGGCCTGAAGACGCCCATTTTCATGGCCCACGGCCAGCTCGACCCGGTGGTGCAGGAAGCCTACGGCGTGCACAGCCGCGACCTGCTGCAGCGCCTGGGCGCCCAGGTGGACTGGCGCGTCTACGCCATGCCGCACAGCGTCTGCGCCGAGGAGATCCGCGACCTCGGCGACTGGATGCAGCAGCGTTTCCTGGCCGGCTGAGCCCGGGCGCAGGGAGGGGAGTCCACATGCGCACCGGCACGCTCGGATTCTGCCTTTGGCTGCTGCACACGTCGGCCATGCCGGCTGCGATGGCTGTGGACGTGACGGCCAGTGAGACGCCTGCCCAGGGCCCCGTCGCGCTCTACGACCGTGCGCTGGCCCAGGCCGGCGAAGGCCAACTCGACGAAGCCATGGCAACGCTTGCGGCTGCCGTCGAAGCCGGCTACCGGGACGTTTTCGCCCTGCGCGGCGCGCCGGCACTNNGGCTGGGCAGGGCTGATGACCGCCTTCGAAGCACATAACCCCTGGTTGCGCATCTTGGACACCGACGATTCACAGCCTCACTATCCCTGGCTGGGATATGCCGCCGGCTGGAATGCGCTGCAGAATGGCTCTGCGCCAATCGCCGAACGCGTGTCGGGCCCTGCGGTCGCTGGCGTCTTCGGCCAGTTCCAGTCCCAGGCCGCTGCCATGCTGGGTGACTACGACTACGCGCACGCCAATTATTTCGGCGGCCTGCGGCGTGGCGACGCCGCTGAATACGGCATCACCGGCGTGCAGCCGGCACTGCCGCAGTTGGCGGCGCTGGTGGAAGGGCGCCAGGTGGTAATGCTCAACGAGTCGCACGGGCATTCCAACCAACGAGCCGCCAACTTCCTGTTCGTGCGCGAACTGCGCAAACTCGGCTTCACCCATCTCGCGCTCGAGACGTTGGGCTATGACAGGGTCGAGGGCGACGGATGCCGCAGTTCCGTGCTCGCCGACGAAAACTTGCCGGCCCGCGGCCACGCCGTCCGCGCCACGGGCTATTACACCAACGACCCGATCTACGCCGAGCTCCTGCGCATGGCCCTCGCCGAAGGTTACGTGCCGGTGGCCTACGACCACACCCTGCCCGACCCGCGCAGCCCGCAGCGCGAACAGGAGCAGGCGCGCAACATCGCCTGCGTGCTCGAACGCGACCCGGACGCCCGCATCGTGGTCATCGGCGGCGGCAGCCACACCTCCAAGCAGCCCGGCGCCGATGGCCAACCCGGCATGATGGGCGCGCGTCTGAAAGCCCTGCTGTCAACCGAGCCGCTGTCGATCGCCAACTACACCGTGGCCCTGCAGGGCCTGCCGGACAGTCCCGCTGCCACCGGTTACCAAAATCCGACGCGCGACGGCCCGCTCGCAGGCCAGCCTTATTTCGCCGACACCGCCGAGGGCCACTACACCGTGCCCGGCTACGACCGAGTGGCCTTCCTTCCGGTTCCCGCAGCGCGTTCGCCCGAGGCGGGCTGGCTGCGGCTCGGGGGCTGGCGCGTGCCGGCGCCCGCCGTGCCGCTGGCTTGTCCCAAGGCGCCCTGCCTGCTCGAGGCCCGGCGCGTGGGCGAGGGTGCGGACGCGATCCCCGGCGACCGCTGCGTGATCGAGGCCGCTGGCGGAACCTGCACCCTGTTCCTGGCGCCGGGCGATTACGAGGCGATCCTGCTCGACGCCGCCGGCGCGTCCTCCGCGGCGTCACACCGGCTGGCCGTCGCGGCCGGCGGCTGAGCCCGGGGCGCGGCTGGGGCATACTTCACGCATGAAGCTCCTGATCGTCGACGACGAACCGCTCGCCCGCCAGCGCCTCGCCGCGCTGGTGGCCGAGATCGGCGGCCACGTCGTCGCCGGGGAAGCCGCCAACGGCCGCGAGGCGGTCGAACAGGCCGAATCGCTGGGCGTGGACGTGGTGCTGCTCGACATCGCCATGCCGGTGATGGACGGGCTGGAAGCCGCGCACCACCTGGCCAGCCTGCGGTCGCCGCCGGCGGTGGTGTTCTGCACCGCCTTCGACCAGCACGCGCTGGCCGCCTTCGAGGCCGCCGCGGTCGATTACCTGGTCAAGCCGGTGCGGCGCGAGCGCCTGGTCGAGGCGCTCGATCGCGCCCGCCGCCACCGCGCCGCCCAGCAGCTGCCCGTGCTGCCGGGCAGCGAACGCCGGCGCACCCACCTCAGCGCGCGCCTGCGCGGCAGCCTGCGCCTGATCCCGGTGGACGAGATCCGTTACCTGCAGGCCGAAGAGAAATACGTCGTCGTGCACCACGCCCGCGGCGAGGACCTGATCGAGGAATCGCTCAAGTCGCTCGAGCAGGAGTTCGGCGACCGCTTCGTCCGCATCCACCGCAACTGCCTGGTCGCCAGCGACGAATTCGCCGACCTCCGGCGCGCCGCCGACGGCCAGGTGCACGCCCTCCTGCGCCACGACGGCGCCGCGCTCGAAGTCAGCCGGCGCTGCCTGCCGGCGCTGCGCGAGCGCCTGAAACACCTCTAGGGGAACACCATGGAAAAGATCCGGCTGGCCACGCGCGAGAGCGCCCTCGCCCTGTGGCAGACCGAACACGTCGCCGCCCGCCTGCGCGAGGCGCACCCGGGCCTCACGGTCGAGCTGGTGCCCATGACCACGCGCGGCGACCAGGTGCTGGACCAGCCGCTGGCCGAGATCGGCGGCAAGGGCCTGTTCCTGAAGGAGCTCGAGGTGGCCATGCTCGAGGGCCGCGCCGACGCCGCCGTGCACTCGCTCAAGGACGTGCCGATGGAGCTCGAGGGGCCGTTCGAACTGGCCGCGGTGCTTGAGCGCGCCGACCCGTTCGACGCCTTCGTGTCCAATCAGTTCGCATCGCTGGAAGAGCTGCCGTTCGGCGCGCGCGTGGGCACCTCGTCGCTGCGCCGGCAGGCGCTGCTGCGCGCGCACCGCCCCGACCTGAAGCTGCTCGACCTGCGCGGCAACGTGAACACCCGCCTGGCCAAGCTCGACGCCGGTGACTACGACGCCATCGTGCTGGCCTGCGCCGGCCTGGAGCGCCTGGGCCTTGGCGCGCGCATCCGCGAACGCCTGCAGGCGCCGCGTTTCATCCCGGCCGCGGCGCAGGGTGCGGTGGCGGTGGAGATCCGCGCCGGCGACGAGGCCACGCGCGCGCTGTTCGCGCCGCTCGACCACGAGGCCACCCGCGCCTGCACCCGCGCCGAACGCGCCATGACCCGCCTGCTCGGCGGCAGCTGCCGCGTTCCCATCGCCGCCTACGCCACGCTGGGCAAGGACCGCATTTCGCTCGAAGGCCTGGTGGGCGATGCGAAAACCGGCCAGACCGTCCGCGGCTACGCCAGCGGCCCGGTGTCGGAACCCGAGAAGCTCGGCGAACAGGTCGCCGACATGCTCGTCGCCCGCGGCGCCGACGCCTTGTTGCCCTGAGCCAGGACGCCCTTCTGTAGGAGCGGCTTCAGCCGCGAAGCTCTTCGCGAAAGGCTTCGCGGCTGAA
>DNNT01000075.1 GCA_003497545.1 Arenimonas sp.
GCGCCAGCGCCACCGCATCGCGCCCGGCGCCGAGGACGACTTCGCGGTGCGCAACATCGCCGAGATCGTCAGCACCCGCACCCAGACCACGCGCCTGATGTCGCTGCTGCTGGGTGCGGTGGCGAGCATTTCGCTCATCGTCGGCGGCATCGGNNGCTGGTGTCGGTCACCGAGCGCATCCGCGAAATCGGCCTGCGCATGGCGGTGGGCGCGGGCCCGCGCGAGATACAGCAGCAGTTCCTGGCCGAGGCGATGCTGATTTCGCTGGGCGGTGGCGCCATCGGCATCGCGCTCGGCGTGGCGGGCGCGCTGCTGGCCAGCCGCTTCGGCGCGCTGCCCGTGCAGCTGGACCTGCAGGTGGTGGGCATGGCCACGGGGTTCTCCGTAGCCACCGGCCTGTTCTTCGGCTATTACCCGGCCCGCAAGGCCGCCCGGCTCGACCCCATCGAGGCGCTGCGCCACCAGGGGTAGACTGGGGCCGGTTTCCCCTTCGAGGTTCTCCACGCCATGATCCGTCCGCTCCTGTTGGCCCTTGGAATCGCCGCCATGCCCGTCGCCGCCAGCGAACCGCCCACCGCGCTCGTCATCCACGGCGGCGCCGGCGTGATCGAGCGCGCCTCGCTGTCGCCGGAAGACGAGAAGACCGTGCGCGCCGAACTCGACCGCGCCCTCGACGCCGGCCACGCCGTGCTGCGCGACGGCGGCAGCGCGCTCGACGCGGTCAGCGCGGCGGTGGGGGTGCTGGAGGAGTCGCCGTGGTTCAACGCCGGCAAGGGCGCGGTGTTCAACGCCGAGGGCGGCCACGAGCTCGACGCCGCCATCATGGAAGGCCACACCCGCCGCGCCGGCGCGGTGGCCGGCGTGCGCACCGTGCGCAACCCGATCAAGCTGGCGCGCGCGGTGATGGAACACTCGCCGCACGTGATGCTGGCCGCAGGCGGCGCCGAGAAGTTCGCCGACAGCCGCCCCGAGATCGAACGCGTGGCGCCGGACTGGTTCGACACGCCGCACCGCCGCAAGCAACTCGAACAGGCGCAGCAGCGCGAGCAGGCCGGCCATGCCGCCGCGCCCGGCACCTATTTCGGCACGGTGGGCGCGGTGGCGCTGGACAAGCAGGGGCGCATCGCCGCGGCCACGTCCACCGGCGGCATGACCAACAAGCGCTGGGGCCGCATCGGCGACGCGCCCATCATCGGCGCCGGCACCTGGGCCGACGAAAACTGCGGCGTGTCGGGCACCGGCTGGGGCGAGTTCTACATCCGCTCGGCCGCCGCGCACGACATCTGCGCGCGCGTGTCCTACCGCGGCGACGCGCTGTCGGTGGCCGCGGAGGAAGTGATCAACGGCATCGTGCCGAAGCTGGGCGGCGATGGCGGCGCCATCGCGCTCGACCGCCACGGCAACATCGCCATGCCCTTCAACACCTCGGGCATGTACCGCGGCTGGGTCAAGCCCGACGGCACCCGCGGCACCGCCATCTTCAAATAAATCGAACCTGGTTCAATAAAATGAACCTGGTTCGATAAAATCAACCTGGTACGTTTGGTTCAGAAGCCGCGGTCGCCGGAGAGGATGCCGCCGAGGCCGCCGAGCACCGAGCCTTCGCCCTTGCTGCCGCCCTGCTGGTAGGCGGCCGACATCATGCGGCCGGCCAGGCGCGAGAACGGCAGCGACTGGATCCAGACCTTGCCCGGGCCGGTCAGCGTGGCCAGGAACACGCCTTCGCCGCCGAACAGCATCGACTTCACGCCGCCGACCGGCTTGATGTCGAAGTTCACCGTGCTGGTCATGGCCACCACGCAGCCCGTGTCCACGTCCAGGCGCTCGCCCGGGCGCAGCTCGCGCTCGACGATGGTGCCGCCGGCGTGCACGAACACCAGGCCGTCGCCGGTGAGCTTCTGCATGATGAAGCCTTCGCCGCCGAACAGCGCCGTCATCACCTTCTTCTGGAAGAACAGGCCGATCTGCACGCCGCGCGCGGCGCACAGGAAGCTGTCCTTCTGGGCGATGATGGTGCCGCCGTAGTTCGACAGCGTCATCGGCACGATGGTGCCGGGGTAGGGCGCCGCGAACGCCACCTTGGCCTTGCCGCTGCCGCCGGCGTGCGAGAACACCGTGGTGAACAGGCTCTCGCCGGTCACCAGGCGCTTGCCCGCGCCGACCAGCTTGTCCATGAAACCGCCGCCCGACGAAGCCGCGCCGTCGCCGAACACGGTTTCCATGTTCACGACCGAATCCTTGTACATCATCGAACCGGCCTCGGCGACCGCGCTTTCGCCCGGGTCGAGTTCGATCTCGACGAACTGCATGTCCTCGCCGAAGATCTTGTAGTCGATCACGTCGCTGCGCTGGCCGCCGGTGGCCGCGACCGGCGGCGGCACCGGCACCGGCATGCCGCCCGGCGCCGATTCGGCGCGCAGCTCGGCGCAGGCGCTGATCGGGATCCACTCGGCGAAACCCTGGCGCCAGCAATGGCCGCCGGGATTGGCGGCCGCCTGGGCGACGGCGGCGGCGTGGTCGAGCGGGCCCATCTGCTGGCCGTTGTAGCTGAGGTACCACTGGTGCATGGCGTTCTCCGTGGGGGCGGTGGAAAGTCAGGCCGCGTCCACGCCGAGCTGGGCGTGGATGTCGCGGCGGGCGGCGTCGTCGAGCTGCAGCTGGCCGGCGAGGCGGTCGAGGAAGGCGCGCTCTTCTGCAGTGTCGGCGGTGATGGCGATCAGCGCGGCGGCGTAGGTTTCCGGGCGCAGGTGCGCGGGCGTGCGCACCACCAGCTGCTCGAGTGTGAAGGGCGCGCGGATCTCGGCGTCCAGCGCCTCGATCTCCTCGGCGTCCAGGCCGGCCTCGCGGGCGCGGCCCAGGATGGACTCGCGCTCCTGCGGGTCCATCAGGCCGTCGGCGTGCGCGGCGGTGATCATGGCGCGCAGCAGGTGCATGGCCTGTTCGGTGCGCACCGCCACCTGGGCCGCCGGCATCNNCACGCCCAGCAGGCCCAGGCCCAGCTGCGCCTTGGTGCCGGTGGACAGGCCGCCCATCATCCCGCCCAGGCCGGATGACTTGCCGCGCTTGCGCTTGTGGCCGCCCAGCTGGCCACCCAGGGCCTGGCCCATCAGCTGTCCCAGCAGGCGTTCGGCGTTGAACATTCGCGGCTCCTCGGTGTGTGCGTGGATTGTGGGAATGGTGGGGTGGGCGGCCCCAGTGCACAAGGTCAGGGGCCGCGATACCGGGCGGGAGTATGAGGTGTGGCAGAATGGCGTCCTTCCAAGGTTTCACGCGCCCTCCATGGCCGACAGCTCCGGCACCCACGCACCGCGCAGTCCGTTCCGCGTCTGGCAGGCCTTCCTGTGGTCCATGCAGGGGCTGCGTGCCACCTGGGACGTGGAATCGGCGTTCCGGCTCGAGGTTTACCTGTTCGTGGTGCTGGCGCCGCTGGGCCTGTGGCTGGGCGCCGACGGCGTCGAGCGGGCGCTGCTGGTGGCCCCGCTGCTGGGCGTGCTGGTGGTCGAGGNNGCTCAATTCGGCGGTCGAGGCGGTCGTGGATCGCTGGGGCCCCGAGCACCACGAGCTGGCCGGCCGCGCCAAGGACATGGGCTCGGCCGCGGTGTTCCTGGCCGACATGAATGTTTTGATCTGCTGGGGCCTGGTCCTCGGCCCCCGCTACTTCTGACCGGGATCGTCTTCGATGGAATGGTTGTTCAGCACTGAAATCTGGGTCGCGCTGCTGACCCTGGCCACGCTCGAGATCGTGCTGGGCATCGACAACCTGGTCTTCATCTCGATCGCCGTCAGCCGCCTGCCGCCCGAACAGCGCCCGCGCGCGCGCAAGTTCGGCCTGGCCCTGGCCTGCGTCACCCGCATCCTGCTGCTGCTGTCGCTGGCTTTCCTGGCCAGCATGCAGAACAACCTGTTCTCGCTGTTCGGCATGGATTTCTCCGTGCGCGACCTGGTGCTGATCGCCGGCGGCCTGTTCCTGCTGGTCAAGGGCACCATGGAAATCCATGACTCGGTCGAAGGCCGCGGCGAGGAAGAAGACATCGGCACCAAGCCCTCGGCCGTGTTCGGCTACGTCATCGCCCAGATCGCCATCATCGACATCGTGTTCTCGCTCGATTCGGTGATCACCGCGGTGGGCATGGTGGACAACCGCTGGGTGATGGTCGCGGCCATCCTGATGGCGGTGGCGGTGATGCTGTTCGCGGCCAACCCGATCGGCGACTTCATCGACCGCCACCCGACGGTGAAGATGCTGGCGCTGAGCTTCATCATCCTGGTGGGCGTGGCGCTGATCGCCGACGGCTTCGATTTCCACATCGACCGCAAGTTCCTGTACTTCGCGATGGCCTTCTCGGCCGGCGTGGAGACGCTGAACATCCTGTCCAAGCGGAAACAGAAACGCCCGGGCTGAGCCCGGGCGAGCGCGCCATGGCGGACACGCCCGACTACCCGGCCCTGGTGCTTCGCCGCGGCGAAGAGCGCCGCCTGCGCGCCGGCCACCTGTGGGTNNCCTCATCGCCGCCCGCCTGGTCGACCGCGCCGGCCATGCGCTGGATCGCTCCCTGGTGGTGCACCGCCTGAAGGTCGCCCTGGCCCTGCGCGAGCGCCTCTATCCCGAGCCCTGGTACCGCCTGGTGTTCGGCGAAAGCGACGGCCTGCCGGGCCTCACCGTCGAGCGCTTCGGCGACGTGGTCGTGGCCCAGGCCACCACCGCCGGCATGGACCGGCTGCGCGACGAAGTCACCGCCGCCATCCTCAAGGTGATCTCGCCCGCCGCGCTGCTGTGGAAGAACGACAGCGGCGCCCGCACCATCGAAGGCCTGGGCGAATCGGTGGAGCTGGTGCACGGCCGGCTCGACGGTCCCACCGTGGCCCGCGAGGGCGGCCTGGAATTCCTGTGCGACCTGCGCGAAGGCCAGAAGACCGGCTGGTTCTACGACCAGCGCGCCAACCGCGACCGACTGGCGCCCTACGTGAAGGGCGCGCGCGTGCTCGACGTGTTCAGCTACCTCGGCGGCTGGGGCCTGCGCGCCGCCGGCTTCGGCGCCGCGGAAGTGGACTGCGTGGACGTCTCGGCCCGCGCCGTGGACGGCATCCGCGCCAACATCGCCCGCAACGGCTTCGGCGACCGGGCCCGCGCGCACGCGGCCGACGCCTTCGATTTCCTGCGCGCCGCCCGCGCCGAGCGCCGCAAGTGGGACGTGGTCATCCTCGACCCGCCGGCCTTCGTGAAGCGCAAGAAAGACCTCAAGGAAGGCAGCCTAGCCTACCGGCGCCTCAACGAGCTGGGCATGCAGGTGCTCGAGCGCGACGGCATCCTGGTCACCTGCTCCTGCAGCCACNNGCTGGTCGACGGCCTGCAGGCCGGCGCCCGGCACCTGGACCGCCAGGTGCAGCTGCTTGAGCCGCTGTCGCAGTCGCCCGACCACCCGGTGCACCCGGCCATCCCGGAAACCGACTACCTCAAGGGCGTCATCGCCCGCGTGCTGCCGGCCTAGCCGGGGCGGGGCGGGGGCGGCAAACTAGCGGCATGACCTTCCTGCACGACATCGACCCGCTGGCCGTTTCGCTCCCGGTCTGGCCGCACGGCATCCACTGGTACGGGCTCATGTACGCCCTGGCCTTCTTCGTGGCCTGGCGGCTGGGGCGCGCGCGCGTCCGCGCCGGG
>DNNT01000018.1 GCA_003497545.1 Arenimonas sp.
GTGGGCGAAAGCGGCAGCGGCAAGTCCAGCCTGGGCCGCGCGCTGCTGCGGCTGGTGCGCCACGGCGTCGCCGGCCGCATCCGCTTCGACGGCCAGGACCTGCTGGCCGCCGACCGCGCCGGCCTGCGCGCGCTGCGCCGGCGCATCGGCGTGGTGTTCCAGGACCCGTATGCCTCGCTCGACCCGCGCATGCGCGTGCACGACCTGGTGGCCGAACCGCTGCGCATCCATGGCCTGGGCGACGCCGCTGCGCGCGCCGCCCGCGTTTCCGAACTGCTGCCGGCCGTGGGCCTGGACCCGGCGCTGGCCGGGCGCTGGCCGCACCAGCTGTCGGGCTGGCGCCACAGCGCCCACCCCATCGCCCGCGCCCTGGCCACGCGGCCCGAGCTTCTTGTCTGCGACGAGGCGGTCTCGGCGCTCGACGCCCAGCACCGCGCCGGCATCCTGGCCCTGCTGGGCCGCCTGAAGCGCGAACAGGGCCTGGCGCTGCTGTTCATCACCCACGATTTCGCCGCCGCACGCGCCCTGGCCGAGCGCTGCGCGGTGCTGGACCAGGGCCGGCTGGTCGCCGCGGGCCCCACCGAAACCGTGCTGGCCAGCACGGTCCGGGCGGGCTGATACACTCGGGGAAAGCCCCAGGGGAGGGGCAGGTAAGCCCTTGATGCCACACCGCACGCTGTCCGCCAGCGACGCCCAGACCACGCCGGTCCGCCTGCGCGCCGGCGACCCGGCCGCGCTCGCCGCCGAGGTCGAACGCCTGCGGGTGGACGTCGAACGCCTGGGCCGCGCCGAAAAGCTGCAGCGCGCCCTGTTCGCCATCTCCGACCTCGCCAGCTCCGGCGAGGACACCGCCACGGTGATGAAGGGCCTGCACGAGATCGTCGGCCGGCTGATGTACGCCGAGAACTTCTACATCGTGCGCTACTCGCCCGAGCGCGACACGATGCGCTTCATCTACTTCGCCGACAGCCAGGACCCGGTGAAGCCCGACCCGGACGAGGAGCTGCCCGCCAGCGAGATGGGCAACAGCCTCACGCTCGCGCTGATCCGGCTGGGCCGGCCGGTGCTGGGCCCGTCCACCGAGGTGCGCCGTGAATTGGGCGTCACCCGCGACGAGTCCCTGGGCCCGGACAGCGAGGACTGGCTGGGCGTGCCCATGGTGGACGAGGGCGTGGTTCGCGGCGCCGTGGTGGTGCAGAGCTACGACCCGCAGAGCCGCTACAGCGAAGACGACCGCGCGCTGCTGAGCTACGTGGCCCAGCACATCCTCACCGCGCTGGCCCGCCGCGACGCCAAGGCCGAACTCGAGCAGCGCGTCGAGGAACGCACCCGCGAACTGCGCCAGCAGGTGATCGAACGCGAGCGCAGCGAAAAGCTGCAGGCGGCCCTGTTCCGCATCGCCGAGCAGGCCGGACGCAGCGAGAGCATCGAGGTGTTCTACGCCGAAGTGCACGGCATCGTCAGCGACCTGCTCGACGCCCGCAACTTCTTCATCGCCCTGCTCACGCCCGACGGCCAGGAGCTGGATTTCCCCTATTCCGTGGACGAACGCGACCAGGCGCGCCCGCGCCGGCGCCTGGCCAAGGGCCTCACCGAATTCGTGCTGGCCACCGGCGCGCCGCTGCTGGCCGACCGCGACGGCATCCACAACCTGGTGGCCGAGGGCAAGGTGCAGTCCTTCGGCACGCCTTCGGTGTGCTGGCTGGGCGTGCCGCTGCAGATCGAGGGCCGGGTGGCCGGCGTCATCGCCGTGCAGAGCTACACGCCCGATTACCTCTACACCAGGCGCGACCAGGAACTGCTGAGCTTCGTCTCCTTCCACATCGCCCAGGCGCTGGAACGGCGCCAGGCGCACGAATCGCTGCGCGAGGCCTACGCCGAGCTCGAGCAGCGCGTGGCCGCGCGCACCAGCGAACTGGCCGACGCCAACCGCGAGCTGCTCGACCAGATCTCGGTGCGCGAGCGCATGGAGCACAAGCTCAAGCACGAGGCCATGCACGACACGCTCACCGGCCTGCCCAACCGCAGCCACCTGCTGGGCCGCATGGGCATGGCGCTGTCGCGCTACCGCTACGACCCGGGCCAGCTGTTCGCGGTGCTGTTCCTCGACCTCGACCGCTTCAAGGTGGTGAACGATTCGGTCGGCCACCTGGTCGGCGACGAACTGCTGAAGGAAGCCGCTCGCCGCATCGGCCGCTGCGTGCGCGACCCGGACATGGTGGCGCGCCTGGGCGGCGACGAATTCGCCATCGTGCTCGACTTCATCCACACCGCCGAAGACGCGGTGGCGGTGGCCGAACGCGTCATCGATTCGCTGGCCGAACCCATGCGCATCGCCGGCAAGGAGCTCTACACCTCGGCCAGCATCGGCATCGCGCTGGTGGACGGCCGCTACCGCAGCCCGGAAGAACTGCTGCGCGACGCCGACGTGGCCATGTACCGCGCCAAGGCCACCGGCCGCCAGCGTTACGCGCTGTTCGACGAGCACCTGCACGAAGCCGCGCTCAAGCTGCTCGAGCTCGAGGGCGACCTGCGCCGCGCGCTGCAGCGCCAGGAATTCGTGCCGCACTACCAGCCCATCCTGACGCTCGCCGACGGCCACCTGGTGGGCTTCGAGGCGCTGATGCGCTGGCACCACCCGGTGCGCGGCCTGTGCGCGCCGGGCGAATTCATGGGCACCGCCGAAGAAACCGGCGCGCTCGAGCAGATGGACTGGCAGATCTACGACCGCGTCTGCAGCGACATCGCCCGCCTGGCCTCGGGCCGCGCCTACACCACGCTCAACGTCTCGCCGCGGCACCTGCGCGCGCCCGATTTCGACCAGCGCCTGCTCGAACTCATGGGCCGCCACGGCGTGAAACCCGCCAACCTGCGGCTGGAAGTCACCGAAGGCGCGCTGCTCGAGCAGCCCGAGGTCGTGCAGGCCTGCCTGGCGCGCCTGCGCGAATCGGGCGTGCTCACGCTGCTCGATGATTTCGGCACCGGCTATTCCTCGCTCAGCTACCTGCACCGCTTCCCGCTGCACGGCCTGAAGATCGACCGCAGCTTCGTGGCCGAACTGCGCAGCGGTGAAAGCGGCGGCAGCACGGCCATCGTGCGCGCCATCCGGCTGCTGGCCGATTCGCTGGGGCTGGAAGTGATCGCCGAGGGCATCGAAGCCGAGGAGCAGCGTTACCAGCTTCGCCTGCTGGGCCTGAGCCTGGGCCAGGGTTACCTGTTCTCGAAGCCGGCCTCGGCCGACGACATCCTCGAGCGTTACGGCCTCGCCTCGGCCTGAGGCGGCAGCAGGCCTTCTTCGCGCAGCCAGGCGATGGTGTCGGCCAGCAGTTGCGGCAGCGGCGTGGCGCGGTAGCCCAGTTCGCGCTCGGCCTTCGAGGAATCGACCACCAGGTGGTGGCAGGTGAACGTGGCCGCGGCCGGTGTCAGTTCCGGCGCGCGGCGGGTGAGTCGGGAGACCAGGTCCAGCACGCGGGCGTACGCACGCAGTGCGAAGGCGGGCATGGCCTTTTCCGGCGCCGGCTTGCCGAGCTGGCGGCCGGCTTCCTGGATCAGCGCCAGGAAGGTGGCGTGTTCGCCGCCCAGCAGCCAGGTTTCGTCGCGCGCGGTGCCCTGCCAGGCGCGCACGTGGGCGCGGGCCACTTCGCGCACGTCGGCGAAGGCGCCGGAGCCGGGCGGCGAACCGGGCAGCTTGCCGGCGTCGAGCAGGCGGATCAGGTTCGACCAGTTGTTGCGGTCGCCGGGGCCGAGGATGTGCGAGGGCTGCAGCACCAGGAAGGGCAGGCCGGACTCGCGCACCAGGCGTTCGGCGGCGTATTTGTTGCGCTCGTAGTTGATCCACGATTCGGCGCCGCGCTGCGGCACGTCCTCGCGCAGGGGTTCGTGCACGAGGTGCGAGTAGGCCGAAACGCTGGAGGTGTAGGCGAAGCAGCCCACGCCCGCCTCGCGCGCGGCTTCGAGCAGGCGGCGGGTGCCGCCGACGTTGGTTTCGGTTTGCGCGGCGTCGCGCGGGCCCCAGTTGTTGGTGTCGGACGCGGTGTGGAATACGGCATCGACGCCCGCCACCGCGGCGCGCAGCGATTCGATGTCGCCCAGGTGCCCGCGCACCGGCAGAGCGCCCACCGCGGCGACGGCCGCTTCGCCTTCGGCCGAACGGGCCAGGCCGCGCACCGTGGCGCCGGTGGCGAGGAGTTCGCGCAGCAGGTGCTGGCCAAGGAATCCGGTGGCGCCGGTGACGAGGACGGTAGGCATGGGGCAGTTCTAACCCGGCCGGGGGGCGGGAGGCCATGGGGCCGGACCGGGTGGCCGGGTCAAGCCCGGCGTGTCCGAATTGTGAAACCGGTCACGTTTGCTAGATTATGCTTGAGCAAAACTGGCTAACCCCCCGCTGCCCATGACTTTCATGTCGCCCCTGCTGCCCCTCCCGCTGCCCCTGGCACCCCTGGCCTGGCTGACCGGCTTCCGCCGGGTCCCGGACAACAGCGTGGTCACCGTGCACCGCTTCGGCCGCTTCGTGCGGGCCCTGGGCCCGGGCTGGCGCTGGACGCTGCCGGGGCTGGACCACCTGGGCCAGCCGGTCTGCCTGATCGGCCACCACCTCGACATCCGCGACGGCGACGGCCCGCACGCCGAGCTCTACTACCAGATCCTCGACCCGGCCCAGGCCGGCGAAGCCCTGGACCGCGTGGACGCCCTGGTCACCGACCAGGCCCGCGACGCCCTGGCCACCCTGCCGGCCGCCAACGACGACGCCCCCGGCCTCGCCGACTCCCTCAAGGCCGAACTCAACCGCCGCCTGTCCCGCCTGGGCCTGCGCGTCATCCGCTGCGCCCTGCACGCCTGAAGAAAATAGGGGTCAGANNTCTGACCCCTATTTTCTTCAGGCCTGTTGCGATGGGTGGCACGAACCCGCTTTTGCATCTTTTGCCCGAGCTCGAGGCCGGGCTGGCCGCGCTCGGCCTGCCGGCGCAGCCGCTGGCCGCGCGCCTGCTTGATTACCTGGCGCTGCTCGACCGCTGGAACAAGACCTACAACCTCACCGCCATCCGCGACCCGCGCGAGATGCTGTCCAAGCACCTGCTCGATTCCCTGTCGATGTGGCCGCACGTGCGCGACGGCAAGCTGGCCGACCTGGGCACCGGCCCGGGCCTGCCCGGCATCCCGCTGGCCCTGGCCCGGCCCGGCCTGCAGGTGACCCTGGTCGAGAGCAATGGCAAGAAGACCCGCTTCCTGCGCGAAGTGGTGCGCCAGCTGGGCCTGGCCAACGTGCGCGTGCTCGAATCGCGCGCCGAGGCCGTCGACGAACCCGGCGCCTACGACCAGATCACCGCCCGCGCCATGGACACCCTGGCCGGCATCCTCGAGGTCGGCGGCCACCTGCTGGCCCCCGGCGGCCGGCTNNGGCCATGAAGGGCCAGCGCCCCGACGCCGAAATCGCCGCCCTGCCGCCCGGCTGGCGGGTCGAAACCGTGCAGCCCCTCGCCGTCCCGGGGCTGGAAGGCGACCGGCACCTGGTGACTGTCACCCGCGGGCCGGCCGAGGCGGCATAATCGATGGTTCAGGCCGCGCAAGGAGTCCGCATGGGTCGCATCATCGCCATCGCCAACCAGAAGGGCGGGGTCGGCAAGACCACCACGGCCGTGAACCTGGCCGCTGCCCTCGCGGCCACGCCGCGCAAGGTGCTGCTGGTGGACATGGACCCGCAGGGCAACGCCACCATGGCCTCCGGCGTGGACAAGCGCGAGCTGGAAAATTCCAGCTGCGAGGTCCTGCTGGCCGAATGCCCGGCCGCCGCCGCCATCGTCAAGGCGCCCGAAGGCTTCGACCTGCTGCCCGGCAACATCGACCTCACCGCCGCCGAAATCCGGCTGATGGACGAACCGGCCCGCGAGCAGCGCCTGAAGAACGCCCTGGCGCCGCTGCGCGACCAGTACGACTACCTGATCATCGACTGCCCGCCCTCGCTGTCGCTGCTGACGCTCAACGCGCTGGCCGCCGCCGACGGCGTGATCGTGCCCATGCAGTGCGAATACTTCGCGCTCGAGGGCCTGAGCTCGCTGGTGGACACCATCAACGCGCTCAAGGGCAAGCTCAACCCGGCCCTCGAGATCGAAGGCATCGTCCGCACCATGTTCGACGTGCGCAACAACCTCGCCAACGCCGTTTCCGGCGAGCTCACCAAGCACTTCGGCGACAAGGTGTTCCGCTCGATCATCCCGCGCAACGTGCGCCTGGCCGAAGCCCCCAGCCACGGCCAGAGCATCGTCGGCTACGACCGCGCCAGCCGCGGCGGCATCGCCTACCTGGGCCTGGCCGGCGAGATCGTGCGGCGCGAGCGGAAAGTTTCCAAGGAGATGGCATGAGCACCAAGAAGCGCGGCCTCGGCCGCGGCCTCGACGCCCTGCTGGGCACGGGCAACAAGGGCGCGGCGCCGGCCGCCGACGCCGCCCAGGTCGAAAGCGGCGAGGGCCTGCGCACCCTGCCCATCCACCACCTGCAGCCCGGCAAGTACCAGCCGCGTTCGGCCATGGACCCGGCCAAGCTCACCGAGCTGGCCGAATCCATCAAGGCCCAGGGCCTGATCCAGCCCATCGTCGTGCGCGGCATCGGCAAGGGCAAGGACGGCGAGGCGCGCTACGAAATCATCGCCGGCGAACGCCGCTGGCGCGCCGCCACCGAGGCCGGCCTGACCGACGTGCCGGTGGTGCTGCGCGAGGTCGACGACCGCGCCTCGATCGCCATGGCGCTGATCGAGAACATCCAGCGCGAAGACCTCAACCCGCTGGAAGAAGCGCTGGCCCTGAGCCGCCTGATCGACGAGTTCTCGCTCACCCACCAGCAGGCCGCCGAAGCCGTGGGCCGCTCGCGCGCCTCGGTGTCGAACCTGCTGCGCCTGCTCGAACTGCCCGAGGGCATCCGCAAGCTGCTCGAAGACCGCCAGCTGGAAATGGGCCACGCCCGCGCCCTGCTCACCCTGGCCCCGCAGGCCGCGCTGTCGCTGGCGCGCGAGGCGGTGGCCGAGGGCTGGAGCGTGCGCGAGGTGGAGCGCCGCGCCCAGCTGCTGGCCAAGGGCCAGATCCCGGGCAAGAAGCCGGCCAAGCCGGCCGCCAAGGGCTCCGACGCCGACATCGCCAGCCTCGAGCGCGAGCTGTCCGAGAAACTGGGCGCCAAGGTGGCCGTGCAGCACGGCCGCGGCGGCCGCGGCAAGCTGGTCATCGCCTACCACGGCCTGGACGCCCTGGAAGGCATCCTCGAGCGCCTGCGGGGCTGAGCGCCCCCGGGGCGCGAGGAATTTTTTAACGCACCCCTCCTTACAATGCCGGCCATCTTCCGGCCCAAGTGGTTCCGCGCGTGACCCAACCCCGGCTTTCCGTCGTCATTCCCGCCTTCAATGAAGAGGGCAACGTCGCCACGCTCGTCGACGAGGTGCTGGCCGCGCTGCGCGGCGTGGTGCCCTTCGAGCTGGTGATCGTGGACGACTGCAGCCGCGACGGCACCCTGGCCGTGCTGCAGGCCGCGAAGGCCCGCGCACCCGAACTGCGCGTGCTGGCGCACCAGCGCCAGAGCGGCCAGAGCACCGCCATCCGCACCGGCGTGAAAGCCGCCCGCGCGCCCTGGGTGGCCACGCTGGACGGCGACGGCCAGAACGACCCGGCCGACCTGCCCAAGTTGCTGGCCGCCCGCGACGCCGGCCCGGCCGACGTGAAGCTCTACGCCGGCTGGCGGGTGAACCGCCAGGACACCGGCAGCAAGAAGTGGGCCTCGAAGTGGGCCAACGGCATCCGCTCGCGCCTGCTGCGCGACGCCACGCCCGACACCGGCTGCGGCACCAAGCTGTTCGAGCGGGCCGCCTTCCTGGACCTGCCCTACTTCGACCACATGCACCGCTACCTGCCGGCCCTGATGCAGCGCGCCGGCTGGAAGACCACCAGCGTGCCGGTGAACCACCGCCCGCGCGGCGCCGGCGCCTCGAAGTACACCAACCTGGGCCGCGCCCTGGTCGGCGTGCGCGACCTGATGGGCGTGGCCTGGCTGATCAAGCGCAGCAAGCTCACCGACGTCCGCGAACTGGAGTGATGCCATGAACGAGGAACTGGCCTGGCTGGCCTGGACCGGCCTGCACGTCACCGCGTGGAAGCTGATCGGCTACACCGGCGCCCTGATGTTCGGCGGCCGCTGGGTGGTGCAGTTCTTCGCCTCGCGCCAGGCCGGCAAGCCGGTGATCCCCCGGGCCTTCTGGTACATGAGCTTGGTCGGGGCCCTGATGACCCTGAGCTACTTCCTGTTTTCGGCCAAGCAGGACTCGGTGGGCGTGCTGCAGAACCTGTTCCCCACCTTCACCGCGGCCTACAGCCTGTGGCTGGACATCCAGCACCGCGGCTGGAACCGGGACAAGGCCAGCCACTAGCCCCCTGTGGATAAGTCTTGCCTGGGGCCCCGGCCGCGGGCATAATGCGCGGCTCGCTCCGCACCTGCCCCCAAGGCCCTGGCCCCGGTAGTGCGATCCCGGCCCCTGGCGGAGCGTTCGCTGCATCCCGCATCGCATGCGCCTGCAGGCCACCCGGCCCGCCGCGCGGGGCCGCCGCCGCCCGGGCTATGGGCGGCCAGTCCGACCCAGGAGCTACACCATGAGCCGAATTTGCCAAGTGACCGGCAAGGGTGTGCAGACCGGCAACAACGTCTCGCACGCCAACAACAAGACCCGCCGCCGTTTNNGCCCTGCGCACCATCGACAAGAACGGCATCGACGCCGTCCTGGCCGAAATGCGCGCCCGCGGCGAAAAGATCTGAGGAGGACTGAACCATGGCATCCAAGCGCGACAAGATCCGCCTGACCTCGTCGGCCGGCACCGGTCATTTCTACACGACCGACAAGAACAAGAAGA
>DNNT01000241.1 GCA_003497545.1 Arenimonas sp.
AGGAGGCGTAGCCGCGGCTGGTCGACTTGAGCCTGTCGTAGAAATCGAAGAGGACCTCGGCGAGCGGCATCTCGAAGATGATCTCCACCCGCTTTTCGTCCAGGTAGGTCATTGACTGCTGGACCCCGCGCTTCTCGATGCACAGGCTCATGATGTTTCCCAGATAGGTGGAGGGGGTGATGATGCTCGCCCTGATGTAGGGTTCCTCCGCGCTCTCGATGCGGCCGGGTTCGGGATAGTTGGAGGGATTGTCGATGGTGAGGGTCTGGCCGTTCATGAGCTTCAGGGAATACTTCACCGAGGGAGCCGTCATGATGATGGCCTGGTCGTAATGGCGCTCGAGCCTCTCCTGCACGATCTCCAGGTGCAGGAGGCCCAGGAAGCCGCAGCGGAAACCGAAGCCCAGGGCCAGGGAGTTGTCCTTTTCATAGATGAGGGATGCGTCGTTGAGCTTGAGCTTTTCCAGCGCCTCGCGCAGCGCCGGGTAGTCCTCGGCGTCCACCGGGAACAGGCCGGCGAACACGCGCGGCTGCATTTCCTGGAAGCCCGGCAGCGGGCCCGGGGCCGGGTCGTTGGCCAGGGTGAGCGTGTCGCCCACCGGCGCGCCGTGCACGTCCTTGATGGAGGCGGTGATCCAGCCCACCTCGCCGGCACCGAGCTTGGCGAGCACCTTGCGCTTGGGCGTGAACACGCCGACCGAATCCACCTGGTGGGTGCGGCCGGTGGACATCACCAGCATCTTGTCGCCGGGCTTGATCTCGCCCTGCATCACGCGCACCAGCGACACCACGCCCAGGTAGTTGTCGAACCAGGAATCGATGATCAGCGCCTGCAGCTTGTCGGTGTCGCGCGGCTTCGGCGGCGGGATGCGCTTGACGATGGCCTCGAGCACGTCCTCGACGTTCAGGCCGGTCTTGGCGCTGATGGCCACGGCGTCCTCGGCGTCGATGCCGATGACGGCCTCGATCTCCTTCTTCACGCGCTCGGTGTCGGCCGTGGGCAGGTCGATCTTGTTGAGCACCGGCACCACTTCCAGGCCCTGCTCCACCGCGGTGTAGCAGTTGGCCACCGACTGCGCCTCGACGCCCTGGGCGGCGTCCACCACCAGCAGCGCGCCCTCGCAGGCGGCCAGCGAGCGGCTGACTTCGTAGCTGAAGTCGACGTGGCCCGGGGTGTCGATGAAGTTGAACTGGTAGGTGATGCCGTCCTTCGCCGTGTACGGCAGCGTGACGGACTGGGCCTTGATGGTGATGCCGCGCTCGCGCTCGANNCTTGCCGTGGTCCACGTGGGCGATGATGGAAAAGTTGCGAATGTGCTGCATGCGGGCGGTCAGGTGGCCGGTTCGTGGCTGTAAACGGGCCATTATCGCACAGCGCCCCCGGCCCGGCCGCCCTGAACGGCGCGGACCGGGGAGCGCTGGCGCCTAGACGCCGNNTCAGCGCAGGGTGTAGGTGATGAAACCGGTGCTGCGGGTGCTGCGGACCAGCAGCCGGACCTCGTCGCCGGGCCCCAGGTCCTCGATGGCCTCCTCGAACTCCGCGACCGAGCCCACGTCCTGCTTGTTCACGCTCAGCAGCACGTCGCCGGCGTTCACGCCGGCCTGGCGGGCGGCCAGGCTGGTGACCCGGCCGACCAGCACGCCCTCGCCCGGGGCCAGGCCCATGGCGGCGCGGGCCGGGGCGTCGAGCTCCTCGACCACCAGGCCCAGCGGATTGCCGGCCTCGGGGGCCGGCTCCACGGCCGGGGTTCCGCCCTGCACCGACGCGGTGTCCAGCGCCGACAGGGTAACCACCACGTCGCGGGACTTGCGGTCGCGCAGCAAGGTGACGCTGGCGCGGCTGCCCGGGGGCAACGCGCCCACCATCGGCGGCAGGTCGGCCGAGCGGTTGACCTCGCGGCCGTTGAAGCGGGTGATGACGTCGCCCGGGCGGATGCCGGCACGGGCGGCGGCGCTGCCGTTTTCGACCGAATCGACGAAGGCGCCCATCGGCCGGGCCAGGCCCAGTTCGGCCAGGCGCTCGCGGTCCACGTCCTGGATACGCACGCCAAGCTGGCCGCGCACCACCTTGCCGGTCTCGCGCAACTGGCGCACCGCGTTCATGGCCACTTCGATCGGGATGGCGAAACTCACGCCCATGTAGCCGCCCGAATTGGAAAAGATCTGGGAATTGATGCCCACCACCTCGCCGTGGGTGTTGAGCAGCGGGCCGCCCGAGTTGCCGCGGTTGATGGCCACGTCGGTCTGGATGAAGGGNNATGCCGGCGGTGACCGAGTGGTCGAAGCCGAAGGGCGAACCGATGGCCAGCACCCACTGGCCGGGCTTGAGCCGGCGCGAATCGCCGATGCGCAGCACCGGCAGGTTCTTGCCG
Organism: Arenimonas sp.; assembly: GCA_003497545.1. Lineage (GTDB taxonomy): Bacteria > Pseudomonadota > Gammaproteobacteria > Xanthomonadales > Xanthomonadaceae > Arenimonas. Next base: position 2,372 of record DNNT01000241.1, read on the forward strand.
GCCACCTTCAGCAGGGCCACGTCCGACAGCGGGTCGCTACCGACCAGCTCGGCCTCGAGTTCGTTGCGGTCGCTCAGCCGCACCACGATGCGGTCGGCGCCCTCGACCACGTGGTGGTTGGTGAGCACGTAGCCGTCGCTGGAAATCAGGAAGCCCGTGCCCTGCGACGTGCCACCGTGCGGCATGCGGTCCGGGCCGCCGGGCATGCCGGGCTGGCCGAAGAAGCGGCGGAAGAATTCCGGCATGTCTTCCGGCATCGGCGGCTCGTCGGGGCCGGCCTTCTCGTTCGTGTCGCCGGCGGCCTGGCGCCCGCGCGGGCCACTGGTGGCCTCGATGTTGACCACGGCCGGGCCGGTGGCTTCCACGAGGCGGGTGAAATCAGGAAGGTTGACGATCGGCGCGGCGTCGGCCGGCACCGTTTCCGCGGCCTGCGCGAAGGCCACGGGCGTCGCCAGGGCGAGCGCGAGGACGAGGACGCGGGAAAGCGGCAGGTTCATGGGCGGTCACTCCGGGAGGATTCGGGGGAAAGCACGCTGCCCGCGCGCTCGATGCGCGGCTCGGGCAACGAGGGCTTGGAAAGGCGCGCGGCCAGGAAAGTTCCCAGCACCAGGCCGATGAGCGCGAACACGTCGGCGGGGCCACCCAGCACGCGGCCGAGGCCGTGGCCGGCGGCGGCGCCCAGCAGCAGGCCAAGCAGCGCCACGCCGTAACCGCGCCAGGCGGCGCGGCGAAGCGCGTCATCGTCGATGCCCAGGCGCAGGCGCTGGCCCGGCGCGTAATCGGCGGCATCCGGCACGACCAGGTGGAAAACGCCGTCCTGGCCGGTGGCGAAAAGATNNCCCAGCAGGGCCAGGCCGAGTTCGTTGCCGCGACGGCTGCGGACCTCGGCCTCGCGCTCAGCCATCGTCGCCCACCGGGCGCACGGTGCGAGCGAAACGGTCCACGGTGGCCGCCGGCACCTTGCCCAGGGCCAGCACCTGCCAGCCGTCGAGCCAGAACGAACGTGCGTGCACCGCGCCGCGCTGGCGCGTGGCGCCGCCGCGCAGGCCGGCCTTGCCCTTTTCGACATACACCGACACGCTCGCCAACCCGTCGCTGTAAAGCAGGTGCACGCCGTCGCCCGGCAGCGGGCGCGCAGCGCGCAGTTGGAACCCCGGCGGCGGCGCCGGCACCTGCCAGCCCGGCGGGCTGGCCTCGGGCGCGGGCAGTCGCGAGACGCGCATCAGCTGGTCGGCGGCGCTGGGCGCCAGGTCGGCATCGGACGGCGTGGCGCCGAGTTCGAGCTCGGTGAAGGCCACCTGCTCGATCGAGCGGCCACCCTCGCCCAGCAGGTCCACCCGCAGCGGCAGGCCCGAGGATTTTTCCAGCCACAGGCGGTAGCCGTAGCGCCAGCCGTCGGTGGCGATCACGTCCACCTGCTGCGCCGCGTGCCCGGCCACCCGGCCCTGGCCGGCCAGGCGCGCGCGGTAACCGCGCATGCCGGCCACTTCGGACACCGCCAGCGCCGCGCTCCAGCGGCCAGCCTTGCCCAGGTCGTAGGCCACCGGCTCGTCGCCGGTGCCGATGCACATGACCTTGCCGTCGTCGCGGATCACCTCGCGCGGCGGGCCGCTGAGCGCAACCAGGCGCTCCTGTTCGCGGCCGTCGCGCACGCGGTGGAACACCTTCAGCGTGTCCACCCGGCCGTCGGCCACCACCACCAGGGTGCCCTGGTAGTCGAGGCTGCGCAGGGCCGGNNCCAGCCGGCGGCGTCGGTGGCCGCCGCCTGCAGCGGGCCGGCCAGGGCCAGCAGCAGCAGCGCGGCGAATCGCCTCACCGGCGGCGCTCCGTTTCCGCGTCGGCGTCGTGCGCCACCACGTCCACGTAGGGCATGAAGCCACCCAGGCCGTCGGCGGCCATCATGGCGTTGTGGCGGACCAGATAGGCCTCCATGGCGCGGTCGTCCTGGGCCAGCGGCGAACGCGGCCAGGGGCGTGCGCGGACTTCGCCGTCCAGCGCCAGGGCATCTCCCTGCTCCGCCGGCAGCGGCGACACCGGCGCCGGGCCAGCCACCGGCGGGATCACCGGCACCTCGCGTTCGGCCAGGCCGGGGCCCGGTTCGGGCAGGCGCGGCGCGCTGCCGGTGCCCAGCACGCCGGGCAGCAGCGCTGCCGCCAGCACGGCCGCCGCGATGCCCGCGGCCCAGGGCCAGCGGTGGCCACGGCGCGGTTCGTCGGCCACCGCCTGGGCGATGCGCGCGGCCAGCGATTCCGGCATGCGCCGCAGCGGTTGCCCGCGCAGGCCGGCCGAGGCCAGCTGCCAGCGCTCCCACTGCGCGCGCAGCGCCGGGTCGTTGGCCAGGCGGCGCTCGAGGAAACGCGCCTCGTCGGCGGGCAGTTCCCCGTCCATCCAGGCACTGAGGTCTTCCAGCAGCTTCGCGTCGGTCTGGCTCATGGGCGCACCCGTTCGTTGTCCATCAGGGGCCTGAGGCGGGCGTCGATCGCCTCGCGGGCCCGGAAGATGCGCGAGCGGACCGTGCCGATCGGGCATTGCATCAGCTGCGCGATTTCCTCGTAGCTCAGGCCGTCCACCTCGCGCAGGGTGATGGCCTGGCGCAGCTCCTCGGGCAGCGACGCCACCGTGTCGGTGACGGTCTGCTCGATCTCCTCGCGCAGCAGGTTGTGTTCGGGCGTGTCGTGGTCGTGCAGGCGGCCGGCGCCGGCGTGGTGCTCGGCGTCCTCGGCCGCGATGTCGGCGGTCGGGGGGCGGCGCTTGGCGGCGACGAGGTGGTTCTTGGCGGTGTTCACGGCGATCCGGTAGAGCCAGGTATAGAACTGGGCGTCGCCACGGAAGTTCGCCAGCGCCCGGTAGGCGCGGATGAAGGTTTCCTGGACGATGTCCTGGCTCTCGGCGTGGTCGGGCACGAAGCGGTACACGACGGCACCGATCCGGTGCTGGTACTTGCGCACCAGCAGGTCGAACGCCGAGTTGTCGCCTGCCTGCACACGCTTGACGAGGGCCAGGTCCAGTTCGTTGTCGCCCATCCGGGCCGCTGCTCCTGCGGCCATCCGGGCCGCTGCTGGGACATCCGTGGCCCGGGAAAGTTCCGCAAGGCCGCGACGCGGCGTTGACCCCCCGGGGTCCTGCGCCGATGATACGGCCTCCCCTCCCTACCCTGACGTATGGTGACCGCCATGTTCGACGGACTTCGCCTCGCCCACTGGCAGGCCGACCGCCGCCCCGACGGCATCCTGGTGCTGACCCTCAACCGCGCCGACCAGGGCGTGAACGCCCTGTCGCGGGCCGTGCTCGACGAGCTCGAGGCCATGGTCGAGCGCATCGCGCTGGAGCTGCCCAAGGGCATCGTGATCATTTCCGGCAAGGCCGCAGGCTTCATCCCCGGCGCCGACATCAAGGGCTTCGAGGAAATCGCCGCCAAGGGCCTGGTCGAGGACTGGATCCGCCGCGGCCAACTGGTGTTCCAGAAGCTGGCCGAACTACGCTGCCCCACCGTGGCCGCCATCCACGGGCACTGCATGGGCGGCGGCACCGAGATCGCCCTGGCCTGCCGCTACCGCGTCGCCAGCCGGGATGAAAAGACCCGCATCGGCCTGCCCGAGATCAAGCTGGGCATCTACCCGGGCTGGGGCGGCAGCGTGCGCGCGCCGCGCCTGGTCGGCGCGCCGGCCGCGATGGACCTGATGCTCACCGGCCGCAGCCTGTCGGCCTCCGCCGCCAAGGCCATGGGCCTGGTGGACCGCGTGGTCGAACCGGCCGTGCTGCTCGACGAAGCCATCAAGCTGGCCCAGCGCGGCACCAAGCGCCCGTTCAAGCAGCGTTTCCTGGCCTGGGCGACGAACACCGGCCTGGCCCGCGCCATCCTCGCGCCGCAGATGGCCAAGCAGGTCGCGCGCAAGGCCCGCAAGGACCACTACCCCGCCCCGTTCGCGCTCATCGACACCTGGCGCCGCAGCGGCGGCCTGCCCATCCACGCCGCGCTCAAGGCCGAGGCGAAGTCGGTGGTGAAGCTGGCAGGCACGCCCACCGCGCACAACCTGGTGCGGGTGTTCTTCCTGATGGACCGGCTCAAGGGCCTGGGCGGGAAAGACCATGGCATCCACAAAGTGCACGTGGTCGGCGCGGGCGTGATGGGCGGCGACATCGCCGCCTGGTGCGCGCTGCGCGGCTTCGAGGTGACGCTGCAGGACCGCGAGATGAAGTTCATCCAGCCGGCCCTGGACCGCGCCGCGGTGCTGTTTGCGAAGAAGGTGAAGGACGAAACCAAGCGCGCCGCCACCAGCGCGCGCCTGAAGGCCGACGTCGAGGGCGCCGGCGTGGCCGACGCCGACCTGGTGATCGAGGCGATCTTCGAGAACCTCGAGGCCAAGCAGGCGCTGTTCGCCAAGGTCGAGGAAACGCTCAAGCCCGGCGCGATCCTGGTGTCGAATACCTCGTCGATCCCGCTCACCGACCTGCGCGCGGGCCGCAAGGACCCGGCGCGTTTCGCCGGCCTGCACTACTTCAACCCGGTGGCGCTGATGCCGCTGGTGGAAATCGTGCGCCACGACGGCCTCGACGCCGACACCGAGCGCCGCCTCGCCGCCTTCTGCAAGGCCATCGACAAGCTGCCGGTGCCGGTGGCGGGCACGCCGGGTTTCCTGGTCAACCGCATCCTGGCGCCGTACATGCAGGAAGCGATCCTGTGCTTCGCCGAGGGCATCCCGGGCCCGGTGATCGACAAGGCCGCGCTGAAGTTCGGCATGCCGATGGGCCCGATCGAGCTGGTGGACACCGTGGGCCTGGACGTGGCCGCCAGCGTCGGCAAGATCATGGCGGACTTCCACGGCCAGGCGCTGCCGGAGGCCTTCAAGGTCGAAGCCGGCAAGCGCGGCAAGAAGGACGGCCAGGGCCTGTACAAGTGGGAGAACGGCAAGCCGGTGAAGCCCGAGGTGCCCAAGGACTACCAGGCGCCGGAGGACCTCGAGGATCGCCTCATCCTGCCGCTGCTCAACGAAGCCGTGAGCTGCCTGCACGATGGCGTGGTGGCCGACGCCGACCTGCTCGACGCCGGCGTGATCTTCGGCACCGGCTTCGCGCCCTTCCGCGGCGGCCCGATCCAGCACATCCGCGCCGCGGGCGCCGCCAAGCTCAAGGCGCGGCTGGAAACCCTGGCCGCACGGCACGGCGGCCGC
>DNNT01000006.1 GCA_003497545.1 Arenimonas sp.
CCTGCCCACCCTGTCCCGCGCGCCGAGGGAGTCCCCTGATGGCCACTCGCAAGAAAGCGGCGACGCGCCCCCGCGCATCCGCCACCGATCCCTTCGCCAAGGCCCTGGAATCGCGCCGCAAGACCTCCGTCCGCCGCACGCCGCGCGTCACCGACCGCGTCGTGCTGGACTGGGCGAAAGCCCAGCTTGGCAAGGACCTGGGGCGTTACACGCCGCGCAATGCATCACTTCCCAACATTGCGCCGGTGGTTGAGCTGACTCCGCGCGCGCCGCACGGCGCCCACGGCCACATGGACCTGCTGTGGCCGGGCCGCTGGGACTGCGAATCGAACCTGGTCTTCATGCGGCCCATCGTCTACGGCGACAGCCCCGGCGAGTGGGACGGCAGCGTCGCCTACGTGCGGCTCAAGGCGCCGGCCGATGGCAGCTACCTGGTCGCGGCGGTGTTCGCCGGATTCTCCAGCCCCCAAGGCGGCCAGGGGCTCGTGTTGAAGATGAACGGGCCCTGGGGCAGCAACACCGCCTCCGGCCAAACCACCGAACCCAATGGCCCGGTGGCCATCTGGAATGCGCAGGCCGGGGATTCGCTTTATTTCAGTGTCACCTGCACCGGCGGGATCATCGGCTACCTGCAGGCAATCCGGCTCTATCCCCTGGCCTGAGCCCCGCGCCGCTGCCGGCAACCTGGCTCAGCGCGCCAGCCACTGCCGGTAGCGGCCGTCCACGCGGGTGGCGAACCAGGCGGTGCTGAGTTCGCGGGTGATCTTGGGGCTCTCGAGCGTGATGCCCGGGATCATGGCCCGGGGCAGCGGCTTGCCGGCCCTGGCGTCGGCCAGTGCGAACACCTGTTGGAACAGGTCGCTGTCGTTGAAATCGAGCCNNCCGAAGGACAGCGCTTCGCGGATCTCGCGTTCGTCCATGCCCAGCTGCGGCGCCAGCGAACGCACGGCGCGTTCGGTTTCGCCGGGGCGCGACAGCGGCGCGCCGGGCGCCAGCAGGTCGCCGTCGAGCGCAAGCTTTCGCCCCGTGGCGGTGGCCACGGCGTTCTGGAAGGCCGCGTTGCGGCTGGCGTACCAGCCTGCGTTGAAATCGGCGAAGCGGTGCACCTTGCGCGTGTACGGCGTGTCGTAACCCAGCAGGTGTTTGATACCGAAATACATGCCGCCGCGACGCGTGAACACCTCGCGGCGCACGCTGCCCGCCCTCTCGTACGGGTAGCCTTCCGCATGCGCCTCGGCGAAGGCGATGGAAACCTGCATGGGCCCGCCGGTCTGCACCGGGTTCCAGTTGTCGAAGAGGCGCTTGCCCAGCGGCACGCGGCCCACCAGGTCCTCGAAGATCTCGCTCAGCTCGCGCTCGGTGCGCACCGCGGCCAGGCGCTCGTCGTAGCTGCGGCCGTCGGTGGACGGCAGCTTCAGCGCGGCGTTGAGCGCGAACAAGGGAATGTGCTTCGCCTTCGCCCGGCGTTCGAGTTCGGCCCGGGAAATCTTCGCCAGGTTCGGCACCGCCGGGTCGGCCACGTAGCCCGATTCCTGCTCCAGCACGGCCAGCACCGCGCAGATGTTCTCGGGGTTGGGCGTGAGGGCCTGCGCCTCGAACGCCACCTGGATGTCGGTGGCCCAGCCGGCGCGGTCGGCCACGTTCGCCGGAATGCGGCGTTCGATGTCCTTGCGCACCTGCGCCGGCGTCGGGCCCGGCGGCGTGGTGGCGCAGGCGGCCAGCAGCAGGAGCGGCNNCAGCGCAGCAGCCCCCGGCTCATGCGCCCTGCCCCGCCGACCGTGCCACCGAACGCGCGATGCACCACAGCGACGCGTAGTAACCGGCCAGCACCCACAGCAGCGCCAGCGGCAGGCCGCCGCGGAAATGGTTCCAGGCCAGCAGGGAATCGCTGAGCACGAACAGTGCGCCGCCCACGGCCGCCAACCGCGCCGGCCCGGCCAGCGCCGCGTCGCCGCGCAGTGCCCACGCACGCGCCGCCGCCAGCGCGGCCATCAGCACCAGCACCGCCACGTAGGCCAGCACCGGCACGCGCATATCGCCCGGCACGTGCGGCCACAGCAGGCCCACATTCACCGCGGCCAGCGCGGCATACGCGCAGACCACCAGCGCATTCGCACGCAGCCCGCCACCCGGCCACAGCGCCACGATGAAACAAAGATGCGCCAGCAGGAACGCCACCAGGCCGCCGAGGAACAGGCCCTGCGGCAGCATCAGCAGCACGTCGCCCACCAGCGAAAACACCACGCCCGCCGCTATCGCGCGCTTGTAACGCACCGACACCACCGGCACCGCCCGCAGCACCCAGGCCAGCACCATCAGCGTGGCCAGCGGCTTGCAGGCGTAATGCAGCCAGAGCCACGGCCCGCCCATCAGCCCACCCGCGATGGCGCCGGCCACCACCAGGGCGAGGAGCGCCGCGTAACGGCCGGGGGCGGTGGGCATCAGCCGGCGTGGGCCAGCGCGTAATCCAACGCCGCGCGCACCGCGGCCACCTGCGCCGCGTTGCACTGTTCGGGCGAAGCGCGCGGGCTGTCGGGATACACCTCGGTGGTGCTGCGGAAGCGCGCGCGGGTGACGCTGGCGCACAGGCCCAGTTCGCGGCAGGGGTAGTTGATGACGCCGTGCGCCACCACCGGCGAACCGATGATCTCGCCCTTGGCGTCGGCCGGCGCGATGTGGGTCACCTTCGCCACGCCGGCGATGATGGCCTGCTGGAACCCGGGCTGCGGGTCTTCGCTGTCGCCCACGGTGTAGAAGCCGTCGGGGATTTCGCCGGGTTCGAAGGGCTGGCCGTCGCGCGCCGCCTTGGCCGGGCGGAATTCGCCTTCGTCGCTGTCGGTGGTTTCGTGCAGGTCGATGTGCACCAGGAATGCGTCCTTCAGCGGCGCCACCAGGGCCTTGAGCATGGCCGATTCGGCGGCCTTGCCGTCGTCGCCGAACGAGCGGTTCGGGTCGATGGCCTCGGCGTTCCAGCGCTGGATGCGCTCGTAGGCCCAGGGGCTGACGCAGGGCACGATGAGCAGGTTCATCCGGCCCGCGTATTCAGCGGCATGGTTTTCGGCGAACTGCAGCGCGCCGTGCACGCCGCTGGTTTCGTAACCGTGCACGCCGCCGGTGACCAGCGCACACGGCAGGCCGTCGCGCCAGTCCTTGCTGCGCAGGGCGAACACCGGGAAGCGGCCGTCGGGGCCGGCGTCGAGTTCGCCGTATTGCTGCACGTCGAAGGTCGCGCGCAGGCGGTCGATGGCCGTGAGCACGTCGTCGGCGTAGCTGCGCTGCTTCAGCTGGCGGGCGCGCCAGGCGGCGCGTTCGGCGGCGCTCCAGGGCTGGCCCGGGGTGCCGATGGGATAAAAAGCGGTGGGCGTATTCATGCCCCGCACTTTATCACCGGCTTATTCCAGCGCTATCCAGTCCACGTCCAGCTGGAACGGCCCCTCGCGCTTGTCGCCCAGCAGCAGGCCCAGTTCGCGCACCTGGCCGGGATCCATGGGCGGCCCCTGCAGCGCCACGCCGCGCACGCTGGGGCGAAGTTCCGCCAGCGGCACCCGCACGTCGGTCCACTGCCCCGCCACGGTGGGGAATTCGCCGCCCCAGGACACGGTGATGCCGCGATAGCGGGCGTCGGTGGCCAGGCGCAGCTGGTAGGTGCGGCCGTCGCCGCGCACGCGCAGCACCACGGCGGTGGCGCCGCTGAAATCGAAGCTGCGCCCCACCGTCCGCACCGAGGAAAAGCCGCCGTTGTTCTCCAGCGACAGCACGCCGCTGAAGCGCAGGAGGCCGCCCGCCACCTCGGGCCCGCCCTGCGAACGGCCGCCCATGACGCCATCGTTCACCGCCACCCAGCGCGGCTCGTCGGCGCCGGCGTCGAAGCTGAACAGGGTTCTCATCGGCGGCTCCTGGGCGGCGTGGGCGGGCCCTGCCAGCAGCAGGGCAAGGATGAACAGACGAAGGAAGGACATCGCGGCGACCTGATGTTCAGGATCCACATTGCATCCCGCGCGGCGTGGGGGGTGCGTGACGGGCCAGCCCGGGAGTAGGCTTGGCCTTCCCCCCGGCAGGAGAACACGCCATGGCCTACATCGACGGTTTCGTCTATTCGGTGCCCGCCGCCGACAAGCAGGTGTTCATCGACTTCGTGCACAAGTTCGACCCGCTGATGCTGGAATTCGGCGCCACCCGCGTGGTGGAGTGCTGGGGCGACGACGTGCCGCACGGCAAGCAGACCGATTTCTACCGCGCCGTGGACGCCAAGGAGAACGAAGTCACCTGCTTCGCCTGGATCGAATGGCCCGACAAGGCCACCCGCGACACCGGCATGAAGAAGATGATGGAGGACCCGCGCATGGACCCGAAGGAAAACCCCATGCCCTTCGACGGCAAGCGCATGATCTTCGGCGGCTTCCAGCCGGTGCTCGACCTGGGCTGAGCCCCGGTTGCGGTCCCCTCCCCGGGTAGGCAATGCTGGCCCCGGGGAATCACGCTTCAACCAGGGGACCGGGTAATGAAATTTTCGACACGGCTGCGTGCCGCTCTTTGCTGTGCGCTGCTGGGCGCGCTGTGCCTGCCACCGGCCGCCATGGCCACGCCGGCCGCGGCGCCCGCGGCCGCGGCCGCGGCCGAAGCCCCGGCCCTGTCCGGCGCCGAACAGCTGCGCGCCCTGCTGGCCGAACGCCGCTTCGACGAGGCCAACGCCCTGGCCGACACCCTGCTGGCCGAACCCGGCCTGACGCCGGCCAGCGAAACCGAAATCCTCACCGTCTGGATGAAGGGCCTCTTCCTCGCCGGCAACCTGACGAAGATTCCGCAGCTCGAACCCCGCGTACAGGCCCTGGCCGCCCGCGACGAACTGCCGGCCGAGTCCCGCGCCAGCCTGCTGCACCAGTTGATGTCCCTCTACACGCGCGTGCCGCGCTTCGCCGACGCGCTGGTCGTGCTGGGCCAGATCGAAAGCCTGGTGGGCGACACGCCGAGCAGGCCGCTGCTCGACGCGCTCAGCGCCAAGGGCGCCGTGCACGCCATGCAGGGCCAGAACGCCGAGGCCATCGAGGCCCTGCACCGCGCCGAAAAGGTAAGCCAGGCCCTGGGCCTGCCCGAAGACCCCAACCTGATGCGCAATCTGGCCGGCCTGTTCATCGGCCTGGGCGAATTCGAGCGCGCCATCGATTACGCCAAGCGCGGCGAAGCGGCCCAGCGCGCGCAGGACCCGCCGCCCTCGCCGCCCGCGCGCAAGGGCATGCTGTCGGTGCTGGCCACGGCCTATATCAGTGCCAAGGACTTCGAGCAGGGCAAGCAGTGGTCGGAAACCGCCATCGCGTTCGGCCGCGAGCACGGCCTGCCGGTCACCGCCGAGCTCAACAACNNTTGCTGCGCGACACCGGCCGCCACGCCGAGGCGCTGGCGATCTACCAGGACCTCACGCGCCAGGTGGCGCCCACCGACGCGCCGGAAATCCGCGGCGTGCTGGAAAAGAACATCGGCGAAACCCTGGTCGCCCTGGACCGCCGCGCCGAAGCCGCCGGCCACCTGCAAACCGCCCGCGAGCTCTACGAAACCGCCGACGTGCGCCCCAAGCGCCTCGAGCTCTACCCGGTGCTCATCGACAACCTCGAAGCCCTGGGCCGCCACGCCGAAGCCCTGGCCGCCCTGCGCGAATTCAAGGCACTGAGCGACGAAACCATCACCGCCGAATCGCAGACGCGCATCGGCCAGCTCGAGAACGCCATCGACCTCGAGCGCAAGGAAAAGGCCCTGGCCGAGGCGCAG
>DNNT01000296.1 GCA_003497545.1 Arenimonas sp.
CCGCCGAAGCCGCTGCCGCCGAAACCGGCGCCGCCGATGACTTCTACGGCATGTCGCTTGAAGAGCTCGAGGCGCTCACGTCGCCCAATGCGCCGATCGAGGCCGTCGAGCCCGCGCTGCCCGTGTCCGAAGAGCCGGTGATCGAGGCCTTCGTCGCCGACGAGTTCGTGATCGAAGAGCCAGCGATCGAAGAGGCCGTGGCCGAAGCGCCGGAAGCCGAAGAAGCCGCCGCTGAAGAAGCCGTGGCCGAGGAAGTCGTCGTCGAAGAAGCCTTCGCCGAAGCGCCCGTCGCGGAGGAACACGCGGTCTCCGACTCCCAGGTCCCGCTCGCCGTGGACCTGGAAGACCCGGACGCCGCGCTCGACACCAGCGACCTCGACGTCGACCTGCTGGACATCTTCCTGGAAGAGTCCGGCGACCTGCTCGACCACTCCGACGGCCTGCTGGCGAGCCTGCGCGACAACACCAACGACCGCGAGCTCGTGGTCGGCCTGCAGCGCGACCTGCACACGCTCAAGGGCGGCGCGCGCATGGCGGGCATCTTCCCGGTGGGCGAGCTGGGCCACGCCATGGAGTCCCTGCTCGAGGTCGTGGCCGAAGGCCGCCGCGAACTCGACCAGACCGGCGTCGTGGTGCTCGAGCGCGCGTTCGACCGCCTGCACGTCATGGTCACCCGCGTCGGCGAGCGCAAGGCCATCGCGCTGCCGGCCAACCTGATCGCGCAGATCGACGCCCTGGCCAAGGGCCAGCCGCTGGCTGCCGGCGAGGCCGCCCCGGCCGATGCCGCCGCGCCCCGCGCCCCGGCCACCGAAACCGCGCTGGACCGCAAGGCCGCCGCCGCCGAGGAAGCCGTCGCCGCGCGCGCCGTGCCCGCCTACACCGGCGCCGGCCTGGCCCCGCTGTCGGCGCCCATCGACGGCCTGGGAGACGAAGAGGAGGGCGGCGGCGTCCGCGCCCCGCAGGAGCAGGTGCGCATCCGCGCCGACCTGCTCGACCGCCTCGTCAACTACGCCGGCGAGGTCGCCATCTACCGCGCCCGCCTCGAACAGCAGCTCGGCGCGTTCCGCAGCAACCTCGGCGAACTCGGCCAGACCACCACGCGCCTGCGCGAACAGCTGCGCAAGCTCGACATCGAAACCGAGGCGCAGATCATCGCGCGCTACCAGCGCGAGGGCGACACCAGCGAGGAGACCTTCGATCCGCTGGAGCTCGACCGCTTCACCACCCAGCAGCAGCTGTCGCGTTCGCTGTCCGAATCGGCGGCCGACCTGACCTCGCTGCAGGGTTCGCTCGACGACCTCGTGCGCCAGTACGAAACGCTGCTGCTGCAGCAGTCGCGCGTCAGCTCGGACCTGCAGGAAGGCCTCATGCGCACGCGCATGGTGCCCTTCGACGCGCTGGTGCCGCGCCTGCGCCGCGTGCTGCGCCAGTCGGGCAGCGAAACCGGCAAGCAGGTCAACCTCAAGGTCGACGGCGCCAGCGGCGAAATGGACCGCAACGTGCTCGACCGCATGACCGCGCCGCTGGAGCACATGCTCCGCAACGCCGTCGCGCACGGCCTCGAGGCCCCGGCCGACCGCAAGAAGGCCGGCAAGCCGGAAGAGGGCACCGTCCGCATCCAGGTGATGCGCGAAGGTTCCGAAGTGGTGCTCAAGGTCAGCGACGACGGCCGCGGCCTGGACAAGGAAGCGATCCGCCGCAAGGCCATCGAGCGCGGCTTGCTCAAGGCCGACGCCGAAGTCTCCGACCAGGCGCTGTACGGCTTCATCCTCGAGACCGGCTTCTCGACCGCCGCCTCGGTCAGCCGCCTGGCCGGCCGCGGCGTGGGCATGGACGTGGTGTACAGCGAGATCCGCCAGCTCGGCGGCACGCTGATCATCGACTCGGAGGCCGGCAAGGGCTCGGTCTTCACCGTCCGCCTGCCGTTCACCCTGGCGGTCACCCAGGCGGTGTTCGTCAAGATCGGCGACACCAGCTTCGCGGTGCCCATCGCCTCGGTGCAGGGCGTGGGCCGCATCTCGCGCCAGGAGCTGGACAAGCAGCTGGCCGGCGACAACCCGAGCTTCACCTACGCCGGCGAGTCCTACGCCATCCACGACCTGGGCCGCCTGATCGGGCACGCCCAGGCCAAGGCCCAGGACAGCCTGCAGATGCCGCTGCTGCTCGCCCGCTCGGGCGACCTGCGCGCCGCCATCTGCATCGACCAGGTGCTGGGCAGCAAGGAAATCGTGGTCAAGCCGGTGGGCCCGCAGGTCAACTCGATCCCGGGCATCTTCGGCGCCACCATCATGGGCGACGGCCGCGTGGTGGTGATCCTCGACGTCGCGCCGCTGGTGCGCCGCCAGGCCACCACCGACCGCGAGGCCGAGCTGGCCGCGGCCGCGCCGGCCGTGGTCGCCCGCCGCATCCCGGCGGTGATGGTGGTGGACGACTCGATCACCATGCGCAAGGTCACCGGCCGCGTGCTCGAGCGCCACAACTTCGAGGTACTCACGGCGAAGGACGGCGTGGACGCCATCGAGAAGATGGCCGAGCGCGTGCCCGACCTGATGCTGCTCGACATCGAGATGCCGCGCATGGACGGCTACGAGCTGGCCCAGAACATGAAGTCGGACCCGCGCCTGAAGGACGTGCCGATCATCATGATCACCTCGCGCACCGGCGACAAACACCGCCAGCGCGCCTTCGACATCGGCGTGAACCGCTACCTCGGCAAGCCCTACCAGGAAGTCGAGCTGATGCGGAACGTGTTCGAGATGCTGGGCATGGAGCCGGTCAATGGCTGAGTCCGCGGTCCGCGTCGCCCTGCTGGCGCGCCCGGGTGATGCGCGCGACCAGCTGCGCCGCGCCCTGGCCGAACTCGGCGCCGAGCTGGTGGCCGAAGGCGACCCGGGCGAGCTCGACCCCGCCACCGTCGCCGGGCACTCGCCCACGCTGGTGCTGGTGAGCCTGGAGCCCGCCATCGAGGATTCGCTGGATCGTTTCGGCGACCTGTTCGCCATGCCCGGCGTCGAGGTCATGTTCGACGACGCCGAGGTCACCCGCCAGCTCGACGGCTGGGACCTGGCGCGCTGGGCCCGCCACCTGGCCGCCAAGCTGGTCGGCGGCGACCTGCTGCCGCCCGTGCCCGGCGACGCCGACGCGCTGCCGGAAATGGACTTCGCGCCTGAACCCGGCGCGCCGCCGACGCCCGCCGAGGTGATGGCGAACGAGAAGCTCGAGGACTACGCGGCCGAATCGCTGGACCTGTCCGAGTGGGTTCCGACCCAGCCTTCGCTGGCCGACGAGCCCCAGCCGGAATCCCTCGCCGCGCCCGCGCCGGCGGACGAGGAAGTAATCGACCTCGAACTCGACATCGGCGACCTCGAGCAGGCCCTGGGACGCATCGACGCCGACGTGGGCACCGGGCTGCGCGCCCCGGCGGCCCCGGCCGAAGACCTGGAATTCGACGCCAGCGTGCTCGACATCGACCTCTCCGCGCTGCCCGAGGAGGGCGCGCGCATGGTGGTGGCCAACGAGCCTGCGCTCGACATCGAGGAGCCGCTGCTGGCCGACATCACGCTGAGCGACGAGCCGGTCAGCTTCTCCAGCTTCAGCGAAGACGACGTGGCCGCGGCCGCGCACCTCGACGACGACGTCGCGGCCCTGGCCGCGCAGCTCGAGGCCTTCGAGGCCAACGACCAGCGCGAAACCGCCCGCGAACCCGACTTCACCCTGGCCTTCGACGCCAAGGACGCCCCGGCCGCCGCGCCGTCGGCCAGCCCGGCCGGCACCGGGCCCGCCGCCGCGGCGCCCGCGCGCGCCGGTATCGGCTTCAGCAACCTGGAACTGGTGCCGATGGACGGCGATGCGCCGGCGGCCGAACCGGTCGCCGTGGCCTTCGCACCGCCCTCGTCTGCGGCGCTCGAGCGCGGCAACGGCCTGAAGCTGGCCGCCGAGGACGCCACGCCCTCGCAGTCGATCAGCAGCGGCGCCTTGCTCGTGCTTGCCGGCCTGGGCGGTCCCGACGCCGTGCGCCAGCTGCTGGCCGGCCTCCCGCCGACGCTGCCGGTGCCGGTACTGCTCTACCAGCATCTCGACACCGGCAAGCACGACCGCCTGGTCGACCAGCTCGCCAAGGCCAGTCAGCTCCCGCTCGACCTCGCCGTCGAAGGCAAGCTGGCGTTCCCGGGCCGCGTGTCGGTGCTGGTGCCGGGCCTGGGCGCGCGCTTCGAGGGCGGCAGCCTGGAATTCACCGCCGGCGGCCAACTGGCCGACGTCGTGGCCGCGCTGCCCTCCGCCGAGAGCGGCGTGCTGGTGCTCAGCGGCGCCGATCCGGCCCTGGTGCCCGCCGTGCTGCAGCTGATGGCCGAGGGTGGCCTGGTGCTTGCCCAGGACCCCGCCGCCTGTTCCGACCCCACCGCCGCCGACGCCGTCCAGCGCGCCGGCGCCACTGCAGCCGCCCCCGCCGACCTGGCCGCGCGGGTTTCGCAGCGCTGGCACTGAATTGAGTTTCCCGGAGGCAAGCATGAACGCCCAGCAGCGTGACATCCGCGGCGTGTTGATCTCGGTGACCGGCGGCCGCCTGTTGCTGCCCAACGCCAGCGTCGCCGAGGTCATCACCTATTCGGACCCGGAAGTGGTCGCCAATGCGCCGGAATGGCTGCTCGGCCGCGTGCGCTGGCGCGGCTGGCGACTGCCGCTGCTGTCGTTCTCGCGCCTGGCCGGTTGGTCGGCCGAGGACGGCCAGATGGGCGCCAAGGTGGCCGTGCTCAAGGCACTGGGCAACAACCCCAAGCTGCCGTTCTTCGCCGTGCTGTCGCAGGGCTTCCCGCGCCTGGTCACCGTGTCGGCGCCGGCGCTGCACGAATCGCACGACATGAAGGACCTGCCGCTGGGCGTGCACGCCCGCGTGACCCTCAACGACGACCCGGCGGTGGTGCCCGACCTGCTGAGCGTCGAGCTGCTCATCCAGAAGGCCCTGGACCAGGCCCAGGCGGCCTGAGTTTCAATCGGTAGGAGCGGCTTCAGCCGCGAAGCTCTTCGNNCCGCTCCTACAAAAGCATCAGGGGTTCAGCCCAAATCGCCGTAGAGCGCCTGAAGCGCGGCAATCGCCGCCAAGCCCGCGGTTTCGGTGCGCAATATGCGCGGGCCCAGCCGCAGCCCGCGGAAACCCGCGGCGTGCAGCGTGGCGCGGTCGCGGTCCGACAGGCCGCCCTCCGGCCCCACCGCCAGCGCC
>DNNT01000288.1 GCA_003497545.1 Arenimonas sp.
CCGCGGCCGGCCGCCAGCCAGCACCGCCATCACGCCGATGACCAGGCCGATGACGCCGGACGTCACCACGCCCGCCTCGCCCGCGCCCAGCAGCGCCGCCACCGCCGCGGCCGACAGGCCGAAGCTGAAGGCCGCCAGCGCCTGCATCCGGCGGGTGCCGGGGCGGTCGAGCGCCTTGAGCGCGGCCAGGCCGTCGGCCGTNNCACGTCTTCGGCGATGGCGTCGGTGGCGGCCAGCCGCGCCAGGTTCTGCTCGCCCGGATCGAGCCGGATCACGCGGGTGATGCCGTTGTGCTGGCCGCGCACCGGGTCGGCGAAGCTCAGGATCATGCCGGTGGGGTTGGAGAAGATTTCGCAGTCCAGGCCCAGCCGATGCGCCACCGCCTCCACCGCGGCCTCGAGGCGCTGGGCCGTGGTGCCGTACACGTGCAGGCGCGTGGCCAGCTCAGCGACGAAGTTCGCCTGGGCCTCGTAGGTCGCCTGGCTGGTGAGGACGGGGGCGTTCATGGGCCGGAAGCATGGCACAGGCCGCCGCGCCGGCGCAGCCGGATTTCACGCCGGGCCGCCGCGCCGGCTATGCTCTGCGCTGGCCCCGACGGACGCGCCCCCGCGCAATGAGCGAAGCGCCACGCATCGACACCAGCGAACGCCACCCGGGCATCCTCAGCGCCCGCGGCGACTGGACCCTCGCCAACGCCGCCCAGCTGCTGGCACTCATCGAGTCGGCGCCGGCCTCGGCCGACGACATCGACGGCCGCGACATCCGCCGGCTCGATTCCGCCGGCGCCATGATGCTCTCGCGCTACGCGGTGAAGGTGGGCCTGGGCCTGGCCACGGTGGAAGTGAAGCCCGAACACCTCCCGCTCACCGAAACCGTGCGCGCCATCTGCGAAAACCCGCCGCGCGTGGTCCGCAAGGACTACGGCGTGCAGGAAATGCTGGCCCGCATGGGCTACGCGGTCGAGGACTACACCCGCGAGGTGCTGGCCCTGGTGGGTTTCCTGGGCCTGACGCTCAAGACCGGCCTGGGCGTGCTGCTGCGCCCCGCCCGCTTCCGCGCCACGCCCACCATCCACCACATGGAGCAGGTGGGCCTCGATGCCGTGCCGCTGGTGGTGCTGCTGAGCTTCATGGTCGGCGCGGTCATCGCCTTCCTGGGCGCCACCGTGCTGCGCGATTTCGGCGCCGAGATCTTCGTGGTCGAACTGGTGGGCATCGCCTTCCTGCGCGAATTCGCCGTGCTGCTCACCGCCATCCTGCTGGCCGGCCGCACCGCCAGCGCCTTCACCGCGCAGATCGGCGCCATGCAGAGCGGCGAGGAGATCGACGCCATCCGCACCCTGGGCCTGGACCCGGTGGAACTGCTGGTGCTGCCGCGCCTGGTGGCGCTGTTGGTGATGCTGCCGCTGCTGACCTTCCTGGCCATGGTGGCCGGCATCGCTGGCGGCATGGCGGTGAGCGTGGCCAGCCTGGGCATGAGCCCGGACATGTTCCTGGCGCGCCTGCAGGAAACCACCGAGCTGCGGCACTTCTGGACCGGCATGTCGAAGGCGCCGGTGTTCGCGGTGGTCATCGCGCTCATCGGCTGCCTGGAAGGCTTCCAGGTCCAGGGCACGGCCGAATCGGTGGGCGAGCGCACCACCTCGTCCGTGGTGCAGACCATTTCGCTGGTGATCCTGCTCGACGCCTTCGCCGCCATGTTCTTCATGGAGATGGACTGGTGAGCGACGAACTGCCCGCCGGCGACGGCCCGGCCATCCGCGTGCGCGGCCTGCGCAACAGCTTCGGCGAGCAGGTGGTGCACGAGAACCTGGACCTCGACGTCCGCCGCGGCGAGATCATCGGCGTGGTCGGTGGCTCGGGCACCGGCAAGTCGGTGCTGATGCGCGCCATCCTCGGCCTGCGCGAACCCCAGGGCGGCAGCATCGAGGTGCTGGGCGTGGACGCGCTGAGCGACCGCGCGCGTGCCCACGGCGTCATCGAGCGCAACACCGGCGTGCTGTTCCAGAACGGCGCGCTGTTCTCCTCGCTCACCGTGGCCGAAAATGTCTCGGTGCCGCTGAAGGAGCACTACCCGGAGCTGCCCGACGACATGGTGCACGACCTGGCCATGCTCAAGATCCGCATGGCCGGCCTGGGCGAGGACGCCGGCGCCAAGCTGCCCTCGCAGCTTTCCGGCGGCATGCGCAAGCGCGCCGGCATCGCCCGCGCGCTGGCGCTCGACCCGGCCCTGCTCTTCCTGGACGAACCCACCGCCGGCCTCGACCCCATCGGCGCCGCCGCCTTCGACGAGCTGATCCGCACGCTGCAGCGCGCGCTCGGGCTCACCGTATTCCTGATCACCCACGACCTCGACACGCTCTACGCCATCTGCGACCGCGTCGCGGTGCTGGCCGACAAGCGCGTGCTGGTCAACGCCCCGCTGGCCGAAGTCGAACGCTTCGACCACCCGTGGGTGCAAGAGTATTTCCACGGCCCGCGCGGACGCGCCGCGCAGGCCGCCCTGGCCAAGGAGGCTTGAGATGGAAACCCGCGCCAACCATGTGTTGATCGGCGCCTTCACGCTGGCGGTATGCCTGTTCGCGGTGCTGTTCGCGCTGTGGATCGCCAAGTACACCACCGAGAAGGCCTACGGCGAGTACGACGTGGTCTTCCAGGAAGCCGTGACCGGCCTGAGCACCGGCAGCCAGGTGCTGTATTCAGGCATCAGCGTCGGCGAAGTGCGCGCGCTGTCGCTGATGAAGGACGACCCGCGCAAGGTGGTGGCGCGCATCCGCCTGTCGGCCGACACCCCGGTGCGCACCGACACCCGCGCCAAGCTCACCATGACCGGCCTCACCGGCGTGGCCGTGATCCAGCTCACCGGCGGCAGCCCGGGCGCGCCGGCGCTGGAAGGCGGCCGCGGCAAGGACGTGCCGGTGATCCAGAGCGAACCCTCGGCGCTCAAGAACATCGCCGCCACCGCCAACGAGATCGTCGACCGCGTGAACCGCCTGCTGAGCGAGGAAAACGTCGCCCGCGTCACCGCCACGCTCGACCAGATCAACCAGGTCACCGGCACCCTGGCCGCCGAGCGCGAGGAGATCGCCGCGCTGGTGCGCAACGCCCGCGCCGCCAGCGAAAAACTCGACGCCACCCTGGCCAGCGCCGACCGCACCATCAACCACCTCGACCAGGGCGTGGTGCAGGAACTGCCGGCGCTGGTGGCCAAGCTCGACGCCACCCTGGTCCAGCTCGAATCCGCCAGCCGCAGCGCCGACGCCATCCTGGGCGACAACCGCGAGGCCATCGCCGACTTCAGCCGCGACGGCCTGGGCCAGGTGGGCCCGACGATGCGCCAGCTGCGCTCGCTGATCCGCGAGATCGACGACCTGGCCGACCGCCTTGAAAACAACCCGGCGGGCTNNCGGCCGCGAACAGCCCGAGGAGTTCGAACCATGACCCGCCGCGCCCCGCGCCTTCTCGCCCTTGCCGCCGCGTTGTCGCTGGCCGGCTGCTCCATCGTCGGGCCCACCAGCGAGGTGCAGATCTTCGCGCCGCGCACCGCCATCACCGCCGACTCGGCCTGGCCCGCGGTGGACTGGCAGCTCAGCGTGTCCACGCCCGACACCCACCAGCTGCTCGATTCCACCCGCATCGCCGTACGCCCGGCGCCCGACCGCCTGCAGACCTACAAGGGCGCGCGCTGGGCCGACAGCGCGCCGGAGCTGCTGCAGACGGCGCTGGTGCAGGCCTTCGAGGATTCCGGCCGCATCGCCGCGGTGGGCCGCTTCGGCGGTACGCGCGGCGACTTCGGGCTGTTCACCGAACTGCGCGCCTTCGAAACCGTCTACTCCGGTGGCCGGCCCGAAGTGGTGGTGGAGCTGCAGGCGCGGCTGGTGGCCCTGCGCGGCCCGGGCGGCGTGACGGCGAAGCGTTTCCGGGTGGTGGTGCCCAGCGAGGGCGAGCAGATCGAGCCGGTGGTGGCCGCCTTTGGACAGGCCATGACGCAACTCTCGCAGGACGTCGTGGGCTGGACCCTGGTCGAGGGCCAGCGCGTGTTCACGGCGAAGGAAAGATCCGCCGGAAAGTAAGGTTGATGCGCGCCGGCACCGGCTTGGCGGTGCGCGGCAGCGCGTGTTTCCACTCGGCCTNNTAGGCCTGGGTGTCGCCGGCCATCAGCAGCAGGCTGCCGTGCGGCAGTTCGACCGTGGCCTTGCGCGCCGGGTCGTGGCGGTGCCGGAACGCGAAGCGGCGCGTGCCACCCAGGCTGAGCGAGACGATCACCGGGCGCGGGCCCAGCTCGGGCTCGTCGTCGCTGTGCCAGCCCATCGCGTCGCGGCCGTCGCGGTAGAGATTGGCCAGCACGCTGTTCATGGCCACGCCCGCCGCGGCATCAATGCGCGGTCGTAGCGCCGCCAGCGCCGCCGGCCAGGGCCGCGGCTCGAAGCGCACCCGCGAATACACGTAACTCGCGCCGGGATCGCCGATCCAGCAGCTCAGCCGCGGCGAATCCACCATCCGCCCGAACATCCGTATCCGGTGCGTCTCCCACGCCACCTGCGCCATCAGCGCCGCGAACAACCCGTCCGCCTCATCGGCCGGCAGCCAGCCCGGGATCAGTCGCGTGCCTGGGGGAAGGAGCATTTCTTTTGCCACGGATGACACAGATAAAGAGCGGATAGGAGCAGATAAAAATGGGGTCAGAGAACATATNNTATGTTCTCTGACCCTATTTTTCTTTTGCTGTTGTCCTATCCGTGTTCATCGGCTTTTGTCCGTGTCATCCGTGGCAGAAATCTTATTCCCCGGTGTCGGCGACGGAGGCGAGGATGCCGGCGAGTTCGATCAGGCGCAGGTCGCTGCCCGGCGCGCCGACGAGCTGCAGGCCCAGGCCGCCCGGCAGCGGCAGGCTGAG
>DNNT01000072.1 GCA_003497545.1 Arenimonas sp.
GGCGGCATGGGCGGCGCGCAGCCGCTGGCGGCCTCGCTGGCCGGCGCCTGTTCGCTCACCATCGAATGCCAGCAGTCGCGCATCGACATGCGCCTGCGCACGCGTTACGTGGACGAGCAGGCGCGTGACCTCGACGACGCCCTCGCGCGCATCGAGAAGTACACGTCCGAAGGCAAGGCCATTTCCATCGCGCTGCTCGGCAACGCCGCGGAGATCCTGCCGGAACTCGTGCGCCGCGGCGTGCGCCCCGACGCCGTCACCGACCAGACCAGCGCCCACGACCCGCTGCACGGCTACCTGCCGGCCGGCTGGACGCTGGAGGAGTGGTTCAGCGAGCAGAAGAACAACCCCGAGAAGGTCATCAGCGCCGCCAAGCACTCGATGCGCATCCACGTCGAGGCGATGCTGAACTTCGAGGACATGGGCGTGCCCACCTTCGACTACGGCAACAACATCCGGCAGATGGCCTTCGACGTCGGCTGCGAGGACGCCTTCGACTTCCCGGGTTTCGTGCCGGCCTACGTGCGGCCGCTGTTCTGCCGTGGCATCGGCCCATTCCGCTGGGTGGCGCTGAGCGGCGACCCGGAGGACATCTACAGGACCGACGCCAAGGTGAAGGAACTCATTCCCGACAACCCGCACCTGCACCGCTGGCTGGACATGGCGCGCGAGCGCATTTCCTTCCAGGGCCTGCCGGCGCGCATCTGCTGGGTGGGCCTGGGCGACCGCCACCGGCTGGCGCTGGCCTTCAATGAAATGGTGAAGAACGGCGAAGTGAGCGCGCCCATCGTGATCGGCCGCGACCACCTCGACAGCGGTTCCGTGGCCAGCCCCAACCGCGAAACCGAAGCCATGCTCGACGGCAGCGACGCCGTGTCCGACTGGCCGCTGCTCAACGCCATGCTCAACGTCGCCGGCGGCGCCACCTGGGTGTCGCTGCACCACGGCGGTGGCGTGGGCATGGGGTACAGCCAGCACAGCGGCGTGGTGATCGTCGCCGACGGCACCGACGCCGCCGCCGCGCGCCTGGGCCGCGTGCTCTGGAACGACCCCGGCACCGGCGTCATGCGCCACGCCGATGCCGGCTACGACATCGCCCAGGCCTGCGCCCGCGAGAAGGGCCTGCAGCTGCCGATGCTGGACAGCGGCCGGTGATCGCCGCGCTGCTGGCGGTCGCGCTGGCGGTGTCGGCGGCGCCGGCCATGGAAGAGGCCACGCCGGCGGTCGCCGCCGGTGCGTGCCCCGAGCCCCGCACGGTACTGCCGCGTTACCCGGCGCAACTGGCGCGTGCCAACAAAGCCGGCGTCGTGCTGGTCGGCGCACGCTTCGACGATTGCGGTCGCATCACCGAAACCCGCATTGACGAAAGCTCCGGCCATGAACTCTTCGACGCCGCGGCGCGCGAGGCCGTGGCGCGTTACGTCCTGTCGGAAAAGCAGCGCGCCAAGGCCCGCGACGGCTGGGTGCAGGCGCCGGTGAAGTTCGGCGGTTTCCGCACGGTGGAGGTGCGCGAAGTCCCGTGGCCGCGCTCGCACCGCAAGCCTCGCTACCTCGCCGACGACCAGCCCTTGCCCTTCGACACCGTCGCCGCGTTCCGCGCCGCGCGCCCCACGGAAGCCGGCCTCGTCTACCGCGAGCCCTACGGCATCGCGCGGGCCGCCACGGGCGAAGTCTTCCGAACCACGCTGGCGCCGGAAAAGGTCGACGCCAGCGTGTTCTGGCTCGAGTACATCATCCAGCCGGCGCCGCCCGCTTCGCCCATCGAACCGTCATCGCCGAACATCTACGCCGCCGTCGCCCGCTACCGCCTGGTCGAGGAAGGCGGCGAGCCCGTGGTCCGGCTCGGCATCCTGTGCGAGCGGCCCGAAGAGGAATGCCAGAAGCTGCGGAACTTCCTGTTCCAGGGCCTGCCTTTCGCCAAGGCGCGGCGGCGCTGAGGGCGGGCCGGAACCGACAGCCCCGGCGGAACCTGCACTGGCGCCGCCCGCAGCAAGCAACGAACATGCATCGAACTTCACCGGAGCAAGAAAGATGATTGGTTACGTCACCCTGGGCACCAACGACATGGCGCGCGCCTGCGCCTTCTACGACGCCCTGCTGGGCGAACTCGGCGCCAAGCGCATCATGGAAGGCGAGCGTTTCGTCGCCTGGGGCACCGGCCCGCAGTCGCCGAGCCTGGGCGTGATCAAGCCCTTCGACGGCAAGGAAGCCTGCCGCGGCAACGGCACCATGGTGGCGCTGGTGGTGAAGAACCCGGCCCAGGTGGACGCGCTGCACGCGAAGGCGCTGGCGCTGGGCGGCAGCGACGAGGGCGCGCCGGGCGAGCGCATGAAGGGTTTCTACGGCGCCTACTTCCGCGACCCCGACGGCAACAAGCTCAACTTCTTCTGCATGGGCTACTGACCCCCGGGCCATGCTCTGGGAAACCCTCAGCGCCGCGCGTGACCTGGGCCGCCTGCACGAGGTGGCCTCGGTCCTGGTGCGCTACGGGTTCGGCGACCTGGTGCGGCGCATCGGCCTGGCCGGTGCGCTCGAACGCGCCGGCAAGCTGCTGCACAAGGACCACGTGGCTGAACTGGCCACGCTGCCGCCGCCCGAGCGCGTGCGCCGCGCGCTGGAGGAAATGGGCCCGAGCTTCGTGAAGCTGGGCCAGCTGCTGGCCACCCGCGTCGACCTGTTCGCGCCCGAGTGGATCGCCGAGTTCGAGAAACTGCAGAACCAGGTGCCGGCCGTGCCCTTCGACGCCATCCGCGCCCAGGTCGAGGAAGACCTGGGCGGCGGCCTCGGCACGGTGTTCGCGGGTTTCGACCCCGAGCCCATCGCCGCGGCGTCCATCGCCCAGGTGCACCGCGCCGTGCTGCTCGACGGCAGCGAAGTGGCGGTGAAGGTGCGCCGTCCCGGCATCCGGCCGCTGGTGGACGCCGACATGCGCCTGCTGCAGCGGCTGGCGCGCATCCTCGAAAGCGAATCGCCCGACCTGGCACGCTACCAGCCGCGCGCGCTGGTGCGGCAGCTGCAGGCCTCGCTTTCGCGCGAACTCGACCTGGCCGCGGAATGCCGCCACGCCGAACGCATCGCCGCCAGCTTCGTGGACGAACCGGCGCTGCTGGTGCCGCGCGTCTACTGGCCCTGGACCAGCGAGCGCATGAACGTGCAGGAATTCATCGCCGGCGTGCCGCTGGGCGACACCGCCGCGCTGCTCGGCGCCGGCGCCGACCTGCCGCTGGTGGCGCGGCTGGGCGCGCGCATCGAGATGAAGATGCTGTTCGAGGACGGCTTCTTCCACGCCGACCCGCACCCCGGCAACGTGTTCTGGCTCACCGGCAACCGGCTGGCGCTGCTCGACTACGGCATGGTCGGGCGCCTGTCCGAAGCGCGCCGCGGCCAGGTGGTGGACCTGTTCGACGGCCTCGTGCGCCGCGACGCCGCCCAGGTGGGCGAAGTGCTGCTGGAATGGGCGGCCGACGAGCGGGTGGACGAAAGCGCGCTGTTCGAACAGGTGGAGCAGTTCATCGACCACTACCACGGCGTGCCGCTGAAGGAGCTGCACCTGGGCGTGATGCTCACCGAGATCACCGCGCTGCTGCGCGAGCACCGCGTCATGCTGCCGCCCGACCTGGCGATGATGGTGAAGGTGCTGGTGACGCTGGAAGGCGTGGGCCGACGGCTCGACCCGGAATTCGACATGGCCAGCGAAGCCGCGCCCTTCCTGCGCCGGGTGATGCTGGCGCGTTACGCACCGCGTGCCGTGGCCCGGCGCGGCCGCCGCGCCGTGGGCGACACCGTCGGCCTGCTGGCGGCGCTGCCGTCGCAGCTGCGCCAGGGCCTGCGCGCGCTGCGCCGCGGCCGCCTGAACATCAACCTCGACGTCGAGCGCCTGCAACGTTTTGGCGAGCAGGTGGACCACTCGGTGAACCGGCTGGTGGTGGGCATCGTGGTGGCCGCGCTGATCATCGGCTCGTCCATCGTGATGACGGTCGAGGGCGGCCCCACGCTGCTGGGCCTGCCGCTGTTCGGCCTGCTGGGTTTCCTGGGCGCGGTGGCCGGCAGCCTGTGGCTGCTGTGGACCATCTGGCGCAGCGGCGGCGGCCGCTAGCTTCAGCCCGCGGCGACGACGCGGATTTCGACGTCGCCCAGCCGCACCACCTGGCCGGCGCGGATCTTCGCCGTTTTTCGAAGTTCCAGTTCGCCATCCACGCTCACCTCGCCCGCGGCCACCAGGGCCTTGCCCATGCCGCCGCTGTCGCAGACGCCGGCCAGCTTGAGCAGGTCGTTGAGCGCGACGAACTCGCGGTCGAGTTCGAATTCAATGCGGTTCATGGCGTGTCCTGGGCGGGGGCGGGCGGGCGCGGCTGTTTCGCCAGCCAGCGGTCGAGGGCGTTGCCGAAGGCCTGGCGGTCGCGGGCATGGAAGCCGGCGGGGCCGCCGGTGTCCACGCCGGCGCCGCGCAGCTCGTCCATGAAGTTGCGCATGGACAGGCGCTGGGCGATGGAATCGGCGGTGTAGAGCTCGCCGCGCGGGTTCAGCGCCAGCGCGCCCTTTTCCAACACGCGCGCGGCCAGCGGGATGTCGGCCGTCACCACCAGGTCGCCGGCGCTGCAGCGTTCGACGATTTCCGTGTCGGCGACGTCGAAGCCGCCCGACACCTGCATCGAGGTGATGAAGCGCGAGGGCGGCGTGCGGATCCAGCTGTTGGCCACCAGCGTCACCGGCACCCGGGCGCGCTCGGCGGCGCGGAACAGGATGTCCTTGATGACGTTGGGGCAGGCGTCGGCGTCGACCCAGATGTGCATAGGTGCGCAATTCCGGAAGGGCGGGCAGCATACCGCGCCAACGGGCCGCCGCCATCGGCGATAATCCGCGCCTGCCACGCCCCGGTCGCCGCGATGAAGAATCCCCAGCCCGCCCTTCCTCCCGTCGTCCCGGCGGGCGTGCCGGCCTGGATGACGCCGCTGGAACTCGGCCTGCTGGCCGGCGTCTGGGGCGCCTCCTTCCTGTTCCAGCGCGTGGCCGCACCCGAGTTCGGGGCCGCGCCGCTGGTCGAGCTGCGGTTGGCCTTCGGCGCGCTGGTGCTGCTGCCGTTCCTCTGGCTGGCGCGCGCAAAGCTGCCCTGGCGGCTGTGGCCGCGGCTGGCGCTGGTCTCGGCCATCAACACCGCGGTGCCGTTCACCCTGTTCGCCTGGGGCGCGCAGCGCGCGCCGGCGGGCGTGGGCGCCATCACCAATGCCATGGCGGTGCTGTTCACCGCGCTGGTGGCCTTCCTGTTCTTCCGCGAGCGCATCGCGCTGCGCAAGTGGATCGCGCTGGCGGTGGGTTTCCTGGGCGTGGTGGTGCTGGCCAGCGACAAGACCGGTGGCGGCGACATCGGCCCGGCCGCGGCGGCGGGCACGTTGGCGGCCTTCCTGTACGGCATCGGCGCCAACCTGGTGCCGCGCTGGTTCGCCGGCCTGCCGCCGGTGGCGGTGGCCGCGGCCACGTTGGTGTGCGCGTCGCTGCTGACCCTGCCGTTCGCGCTGGCGCAGTGGCCCGCGCAGCCCATTTCCGCGCCGGCCTGGGGCTCGGCGGTGGCGGTGGGCGTGCTCAGCACCGGCTGGGCCTACGCGATGTATTACCGCCTGATCTCGCGCATCGGCGCCGCGCGCGCGGTGACCGTGACCTACCTGGTGCCGCTGGCCGCGGTCGCCTGGGCTTGGGGCCTGCTGGGCGAGGCGCTAACCTGGCCGATGGGCATCGCCTGCGGCCTGATCCTGGGCAGCGTGGCGATCAGCCAGCGCAACCGCTGAAGGCGCGCGGGGCCCGGCGCGCGCGAAAAAGGGTTTTTCTCCCAAGTCAGGGACCGGCGCCGTCGCCACGGCGGAAGCGAGGGTCGCTTCCCACTCAGTGGAGCCTTTATTTCGCGGGAAGCGACCCTCGCTTCCACCGCGCCGCCGGTACCTGCCGGCATGGGCGCCCAACGGAGGGCAGGCGGGGGTGCGCTCCTATGCTTGCGCGTCACGCTCGGGGCCCGGGCCAGGCATTTTTCCTGCTGATCCGGTGGGTTGAACGGGTTCACGCGCTTGCCGCCAGCACGTGCACGCCTGCGTGTCCCTTCGGACACTTGATGCGGCGGC
>DNNT01000293.1 GCA_003497545.1 Arenimonas sp.
GGCGGCAGGCGCAGGCTGAGCTTCACGGCAGTGTGCGGGCGCAGCACGTTGCCGGCGCTCGACAGCGGCGGCATGCCGTCCACGCCGGTGATCGACAGCGCCGGGCGCCAGGTGCGGTTGAGCACCAGCTCGGTGAGGTCGGGGTTCATCGGCGTCATGCCCGGCAGGAACGGGAACTTGTCCCAGATCTCGCTGCCCAGCACTTCCGCGGCGCGGTTGGCCTGGGCGATGCGCTGCTCGGGGATGTCGACGTACAGGTCCTCGACCAGGATCTTGCCGGTGGCCTCGTCCTCGAGGCGCGAGAGCAGCTGGCGCAGGATGCGGAAGCTCGACGGCACCACGCCGCTGGCGTCGCCGCTGTGCACGCCTTCGCTGAGCACGCTGACCTTGAGGTTGCCGCCGGCCAGGCCGCGCAGCGAGGTGGTGCACCAGAGCTGGTCGTAGTTGGCGCAGCCGGAATCCAGGCACACCACCAGCGAGGGCTTGCCGATGCGCTCGGCCAGGTGGTCGACGTAGTAGGGCAGGTCGTAGCTGCCCGATTCCTCGCAGGCTTCGATCAGGATGACGCAGCGGCTGTGCGGCAGGCCCTGTTCCTGCAGCGCGCGGATCGCGGTGAGCGAACCGTACATCGCGTAGCCGTCGTCGGCGCCGCCGCGGCCGTAGAGCCTGTCGTCCTTGATCACCGGCTTCCAGGGGCCGAGGTCGTCGGCCCAGCCGGTCATTTCGGGCTGCTTGTCGAGGTGGCCGTAGAGCAGCACGCAGTCGTCGCCCTGGCCGGGAATCTCGATGTAGATCAGCGGCGTGCGGCCCTCAAGCTCGACCACTTCGACCGACATGCCCTTGATGGGCTGCGCCTTCGCCCAGCCGGCCATCAGCTTCACCGCGTCGGCCATGTAGCCGTGCTCGCGCCACTGCGCGTCGAACATCGGCGACTTGTTCGGGATGCGGATGTACTCGACGAGCTGCGGGACGATGTCGCCGTCCCAGGCGTCGGCGACGAAGCGGTCGGTCTTGGCGGTATCCATGGCGTGTCCTTCGTGAGTCAGGGCGAGGATTTTACTCCCTTTCCCGAGCCGGCCCCGAGCCCGGGGGGTAGGAAGCGGACCACGCCGGCGCCGGCGGAGCTCCGGCGCCACGCCGGGCGGAACGGCGATGGGTTCGGCGCGGGCNNCAAGGACCCGCCATGACCAAGACCACGACCCTGATCACTTCGCTGCTGCTGTCGGCCTTCCTGGCTGGCGGCGCCTTCGCCGCCGAGAAGGTGGACATCAACCAGGCCGACGCGGCCACCCTCGACCGCGTGCTCGACGGCGTCGGCCCGGCCAAGGCCGAGGCCATCGTCGCCCACCGCAAGCAGCACGGCGCGTTCCGCAGCGCCGACGAGCTGGCCGAGGTGAAGGGCATCGGCCTTTCGCTGGTGGAACAGAACCGCGACCGCATCAGCGTGGGCGCCGGGGCCGCCAAGGCCCGCGCCCCGGCCGCCACGCCCGCGCCGGCCGCGGAGCCCGCTGGCGGCGAGTGAACCCGGTTTCCCCGGATCCCCCTTGGCCCGGCCCCGGCCGGGCCCTTTTTCCCGCGAGGAGTTCCCATGCCCCCGCCGATGCCGGTGCACGACCGGCCCGACCGTGGCCTGCGCAGCATCCGCCTGGAGCGGCGCTCGGTGCCCGGCAGCACCTACCTGCTCACGGTGGCCACGCTGTACCGGCGGCCCGTGTTCCTTGACGACGAGGCCGCGCGCGCCGTCTGCCGCGTCCACACCGCGCAGTGGCCCTGGCGCGACAGCGCCGTGCTGGCCTGGGTGCTGATGCCCGACCACTGGCAGGGCCTGGTGACGCTGGGCGAGCGTGACAGCCTGTCCACCCTGGTGGGGCGCTTCAAGGCGCTCACCTCGCGCGCGGTGCAGGGCCACCACCGCGTGAACGGTTGGCTTTGGGGCCGTGGCTTCAACGACCGCGTGCTCGGCGCCGACGAAGACGCCATGGCGGCGGCCCGGCACCTCGTCGGCCTGCCGCTGCGCGCCGGGTTGGTGGCGCGCCTGGGCGACTACGCCTATTGGAACACCGCCTGGTTGTTCCCCGGCGAGGCTTGAAGCCGCCGGAGGCCGCAAGGGTTAATCTTGGGCTATCGCCGACCAATGTTGGATTCGACCCATGGTTTCGATTGAGTTCGCAAACGAGCTGGTTCAGCTGCTGAGTGTTCCGGTTGCGGTTGTGGCTTTTGTCCACGCCAAGCATCGCGAGCGAATTGACCGCCAGAAGGGGACGTTCACCAGTCTTGGCGATCGTTACACGTCCTTCCTGCGGCTGTGCCTGGAGCATCCGGATCTGCCACTTTTCGGCACGAACTATCGCTCGAACGTATTGGCTGAACTCAGCGCCGAGCAGCGTTTGAAGACGGAAATCGTGTTCTGCGAGCTGGTGGGCCTGCTGGAATCCGCGTTCCTGCTCTATCGCGAACACAGGGGGAGTAAGATGCACCGGGACCAGTGGGAGGGTTGGGAAGCCTATGCGGAGGAATACTTCAGCAATCCCGCTTTCCGCGCCCTCTGGCCTGAGATCTCGCGCCAGTTTGACAAAGAGTTCCAAGCGACGATGAACGGGCTTGCCGCGAATGCGCCTGCTGCACCTGCCGGCTAACGATTACCGCCGCGAACGCTGGCGCAACGAACGCGGCTGGACGCGGGAAATCCACCGCCATCCCGAAGGCGTCGCCGACTGGCTCTGGCGCGCCTCGATCGCCGAGATCGACCAGGACGCGCCGTTTTCCGCTTTCCCGGGCTGCGACCGCGAGCTGGTGCTGCTGGCGGGCGAGGGCATGCACCTGCACTTCGACGACGGCGAGACGCACACCCTTCTGCCGCCGCACGACCGCCTGCGATTCGCCGGCGAACGGCCGCTGCGGGCCGAGCTGCTGTCCGGTCCCACCCATGACTTCAACCTCATGTGGCGCCGGGATGCGGTCGAGGCCACGCTGCTGCACCGGCCACTGGTGGGGCCCATGGTGTTCTTCGCCGAGCCGGGCGTGACCTGGCTGGCGCACCTGATCCGCGGCCAGGCCTGGTTCAAGGACCTGGCCCGGCCGCTGCGGCTGGAGCAGGGCGACAGCGTGCTGCTGCTGCCCGACCCGGACGGGCCCTCGCGGCTGATCCTCGAGGGCGGCGGCGAACTGCTGCTTGCAAAGCTGAACCCCGCCGGCACGACGACGGCGATTTGAGTTCGGTCAAGCTGGTTTGGCCCGCCAGGCCTTAGCCTGCACGTATTCCCTGGATTCGAGGCGACAGGCCCCATGCCTACGGTGCTGTTCGAGCGCGACAACCATCGCGTGGTGGTATTCAATGACTTGGTGCGCGGCGATGACGGCGTGCAGGCGAACCAGTTCCTGGTCCAGCACGGCAACCAGTCGGCGCTGATCGATCCGGGCGGCGCACTGCTGTATACGCCGCTGAACCTGGCGATCAGTCGTTATGTTCAACCCAAGGACCTGACCTACATCTGCGCTTCCCACCAGGACCCGGACATCATCGGCGCCGTGGACCGGTGGCTGATGTACACGCCAGCCACCGTCGTGTGTTCACGCCTTTGGGGGCGCTTCGTGCCGCACAGCGTGCCGCACTACCAGAAGAACACGGGCACCGACCGCTACCTGCTGCTCGACGACGACGGCGGGCTGATCCCGATGGGTGGCACCGAACTCATGGCCCTGCCGGCGCACTTCCTGCATTCGGTCGGCAACTTCAGCTTCTACGATCCGGTGAGCCGCATCCTCTTCCCCGGCGACATCGGTTCGTCGCTCGTTCCCTCCGGTGCGCCCTACGAGCCGGTGGAAGAATTCGCCGCGCATTCGAAGACGATGCTCGGCTTCCACCGCCGCTACATGGCCTCCCGGCGGGTCACGAGGTTGTGGGCCGGGATGGTTCGCGAGTTGGACCCGCTGATGCTCGTGCCCCAGCACGGCCTGCCGATGCGTGGCGCGGCGATCCCGGCCTTCCTCGAGTGGCTGGAGAATCTCGATTGCGGCGTGGACCTGCTGGGGCCGGCCGATTACCGCATTCCCCGGCGGCACGCCTGATTCCCTAGCGGTCGTCCCGGGTCCAGACGGCGCCGTCCTCCACCTTCACCGGGAACTTCGGCACCGGCGCATAGGCCGGGGCGCACAGGGCTTCGCCCGTGCGCAGGTCGAAGCGCGCGCCGTGCAGGGCGCACTCGACCTGGCCGCCGCTGATGGCGCCGGCGCTGAGCTCGAAGTCCTCGTGCGTGCACTGGTCTTCCACGGCGTAGAAGTCGCCGTCGAGGTTCACCACCAGGATCGGCGTGTCGCCGTCCCAGGCCACTTTCGACTCGCCCGGAAGCAGTTCGGACGTGGCGCAGACGCGCACCCAGCCGCTCACAGGGCCTTCTCCAGCACTTCGAAGCGCAGGTCCGGGCGCAGCGGGATGCCGAAGCGCTCGTCGCCGTAGGGGAAGGGCTTGGTGACGCCGGTGCGGCGGTAGCCGCGTCGTTCGTACCAGGCGATGAGCTCGTCGCGCACGTCGATCACGGTCATGCGCATCACGGCCATGCCGTAGTCCTCGCGGGCGATGCGCTCGGCCTCGGCCATCATGGCCTTGCCCAGGCCGCTGCGCTGGAGCGTGGGCGCCACGGAGAACATGCCGAAGTAACCGGCGCCGTCTTCCACCGCGACGTGGGCGCAGGCCACCAGCGTGTCGCCGCGGAAGGCCAGCAGCACCTGGCTCTGCGGCCGGAGGATGTTGGCCAGAACGTCTTCGGCATTGGTGCGGCGGCCGTCGAGCAGGTCGGCCTCGGTGGTCCAGCCGGCGCGGCTGGCATGCCCGCGATACGCCGATTCCACCAGGGCGACAATGGCATCGACATCAGCCGGCAATGCGGCTCGAAACGAAACAGGCAGCGACCAACTCATCGAATATGAACCATGTGAACCAGGTTGATTTTATCCAACCCGGTACACGGGCGGCGGGAAAATGAACCTGGTTGGATAAAATCAACCTGGTTCACTGGAGGAGTTTCCGGACTTTTTCGATGCCGGCGGCGAGCTGCTCGACTTCGACGTGGGTGTTGTAGAAAGCCAGCGAGGCCCGGCAGGTGGCGGGGATGCCGAAGTGCGCCATCAGCGGGTGGGCGCAGTGGTGGCCGGAGCGCACCGCGATGCCCTCGAGGTCGAGCAGGGTGGCCAGGTCGTGCGCATGCGCGCCCTCGACCAGGAAGCTGATCACCGCCGCCTTGCCCGGCGCCGTCCCGAAGATGCGCAGGCCGGGAATGGCCGACAGGCGTTCGGTGGCCATGGCCAGCAGCGCCTGTTCGCGCGCCTCAACCTCGGCCATGCCGATGCCGCGCAGGTAGTCCACCGCCGCACCCAGGCCGACCACGCCGGCGATGTTGGGCGTGCCCGCCTCGAACTTGTGCGGCGGGTCGTTGAACACCGTGCCTTCGAAGCGCACTTCCTTGATCATCTCGCCGCCGCCGAGGAAGGGCGGCATCTCGCGCAGGTGCTGGCGGCGCGCCCAGAGCGCGCCGGTGCCGGTAGGGCCCAGCATCTTGTGGCCGGTGAAAGCGTAGAAATCGCAGCCCAGGGTCGGGATGTCCACGGCGCGATGCGGCAGCGCCTGCGAGCCGTCCACGAGGGTCGGGATGCCGCGCTTGCGCGCCTCGCGGCAGATTTCCGCCACCGGGTTCACCGTGCCCAGCACGTTCGACACGTGCGTGAAGGCCAGCAGCTTCACCTCGGGCGTGAGCTTGGCGCGCAGGTCGTCGAGGTCGAGCGCGCCCTCGGGCGTCAGCTCCACCACCTTGATCACCGCGCCCGTGCGCTGCGCCACCAGCTGCCAGGGCACGATGTTGGCGTGGTGCTCCATGCGCGTCAGCAGGATGGCGTCGCCTGCGTGCAGGCGCGGCAGCGCCCAGCTGTAGGCCACCAGGTTGATGGCGAAGGTGGTGCCCGAGGTGAGCACCAGCTCGTCGCGCGGCACGTTCACGAACGCCGCCAGCTTCGTGCGCGCGCCTTCGTAGGCCTCGGTGGCCTCGCTGCCCAGCGCATGCACGGCGCGCGAGACGTTGGCGTTGTGCTCGCGGTAGAACTCGTCCACCGCGTTGATCACCTGCTGCGGCTTCTGCGAGGTGTTCGCCGAATCCAGGTACACCAGCGGCTTGCCGTGCACCTGGCGGGTGAGCACCGGGAAGTCGGCGCGGATGCGCA
>DNNT01000016.1 GCA_003497545.1 Arenimonas sp.
AAGCCGCGGGTGGAGGGTCACCGACGCGTGGCCGTCACGCTGGCGCGCGACGTGGACGTGGAGACCGCGCGCGCCAAGGCGCGCCGTGCGGCCGCGGCGATGCAGGTCAGCCTCGACCCGCTGTAACGCGCTCGGCCGCCGTTGCTTCTGATTCTGGCGGGGCTGCTGAAGCCGTTCCTACAGGAATCACTGCGGGTCTTGCAGGTCCACCCACACCAAACGGTGGTCGGTGGCGTCGAGCCACTCGGCGCCAGTTTCGCCCGGCGCGGGCCAGAACACGCCGCTTCCAGCCACGATGAGGCCCACCGAGGGCAGCACGTAGTCGACCCGGAAGTTGCCGTTGCGCGGGCCGAACTGCGCGGTGTCGTGCGCGGGCGCGGCGCGGTGGTTGGCGTTGGCGGGATTGGCCGTGGCCGCGGCCAGCGCGCCTTCGCTGCGCGGCGTGGCGTATCGCAGCACGCGCGGGTGTTCGAGCAGCTGCTGGATGGTGCCGGGCAGGCTGCCGCCGTCGGCCGGGTCGGCGTTGTAGTCGCCGACGATCACGAAATGCTCGCCCTCGGGCAGGCCGCCGCAGCGGCCCTGGTCGTCGCACAGCCAGGGTTTGTCGCCGGGCGTGAGGTATTCGGCCCAGAGGCGGATCTCGTCGTGGTTGCGGGCCGCATTGCGGCGCTCGGGGCCGTCGAACACCGGCGGCGTCGGGTGCGCGGCCAGCAGGTGCACGGTGCCCAGCGGCGTGGCGATGGGCAGGTCCCAGTGCGACTTCGAGCTCAGGCGCAGCTGCGACCAGGTTTCCGCCGGGTACCAGGGCTGGTTCGTGGCCGGGTCCAGGGGCGCCATCGCGCCGGGCATCGTGCTCCAGCGCAGAAGTTGGAAAGTGCGCGCCGCGCTGGCGTCGATCGGGAACTGCGACAGCACCAGCATGCCGTACTGGCCCGGGTGCAGGCCGTAGCCCCAGGCGTCGTTGCCGCGGGCGCGGCCTTCGGTGGCCACCACGCCGTTGCGGTCCAGGTCCAGGCCGCTGGGCACGCCGGTGTTCACCGGGGCCAGGTAGCGGTAGGGGTAGGAGATCGCGGTTTCGCCGTGCTGGCCCACGCCGAGGTAATCGCGCTGGAAAAGGTTGGCGGCGAGGCCCTCGGGGTCGTAGTCGAATTCGTTGAGCAGCACGATGTCGGGCCGCTGGCGCTGGATGACGGCGGCGATCTTGCGCGCTCGCTCGTCGCCGGCCTCGAGCCGCGCGATCAGGCCGCCAGTCTGCTCGGAATACAGCGAGGTGTTGAAGGTGGCGACGCGCACGTTCACCCTGGCCAGCTCCGGCGCGACGGGCGCGGTGGACTGGCAGGCGGCGAGGGCGAGGGCGAGGACAAGGACGGCAAGCAGGCTGGGGATTCGCATAAGCGCCGATTGTGCCCGAGGCGCATGACGGCGTCGCGCACGCGGGATCAGGCCGGCATGGGGCGCCAGAGCGCGCCGTCCAGGAATTCCAGCGGCTGGTAGGCGAGCTTGTAGGCCATCTTCGGGTGGCCTTCGAGCCAGAAGCCGAGGTAGACGTAGCCGCGGCTTTCGCGCCGGGCGCGTTCGACCTGCCGGAGGATGGCGTAGGTGCCCAGGCTGCGCGCGGCCAGCTCCGGCGCGAAGAAGGTGTAGACCGCCGACAGGCCATCGGGCACGACGTCGGTGACGGCCAGCGCCACCAGTTCGCCGTCGAGGCGGAACTCCATGAACTCGGTCGGGCTCCAGCGGCAGGCGAGGAAGGCGTCGAAGTTCTCGGGCGCGGGGTCGTCCATGCCGCCGCCGGCGTGGCGGGTGTCGAGGTAGCGCCGGTAGAGCGCGAAGTTTTCCTCGGTGCGCCGCGGTGGCGTGGTGCGCAGCTCGAGGTCGGCGTTGCGGGCCAGGCAGCGCCTTTGCGTCCGGTTGGGCACGAAGCGTTCGGCCGGGATGCGCACCGACACGCAGGCGCGGCAGCCGGCGCAGTAGGGACGGTAGACATGCCCGCCGGAGCGGCGGAAGCCCATGGCCAGGGCCTGCGGGTACACCGACGCCAGGTGCGGGTCGGTGGGGTCGATGATCAGGTCGCGNNAGCTGGCCGCTGTTGCCCATGGGCCCAGTCTACCGCGCCCGGGAAAGGGGGTCAGAGGACGCGGCCCAGGCGCTGGCCGACGCGGGTGGGCGTCTCGGTGGCGAAAGCGTCGAGGGCCACGGCGTCGCGGGGGAAGAGCAGGATCACCGTGGAGCCGTAGTTGAAGCGGGCCATTTCGGCGAAGCGGGCGAGGGTGATGCCCTGGCCGCGCCAGTCGCGGCGGATCGGGGAATGCGCGTAGGGCGGGATCTCCTCGCCGTTCCACACCGATTCCACGCCCGACACCAGCATCGCGCCCACCATCACCGAGCACATCGGCCCGAATTCGGTCTCGAAGTGGCAGACGAGCCGCTCGTTGCGCGCGAAAAGCCGCGGGATGGCCTGCACGCCCCACGGCGACACCGTGAACAGCCGGCCCGGCACGTGCAGCGTTTCCACCAGCGTGCCCGACCACGGCATGTGCACGCGGTGGTAGTCGCGCGGCGACAGGTAGATGTTGGCGAACCAGCCGTCGGCGTAAGGCGCGGCCATGGCCTCGCTGCCCAGCAGCTCGGCGGCGGTGAAGGACTGGCCCTTGGCCTGGAAGATGCGTCCGGCCTCGATGCGCCCGGCCTGGCTGACCTTGCCGTCGGCCGGCATCAGCAGGCAACGCGGGTCGGGGTCGGCCACGCGCGCGCCAGGCCTCAGCTCACGGGTGAAGAAGGCGTTGAAGTGCTCGTAGTTGCGCGGCTCCGGGTCGGCGGCCTCGGCCATGTCGACGTTGAACTTGCGCACCACCAGCCCGATCAGCCAGTCCTTGAACCAGCCGGCGCGCCAGCGCGCCACACCGTAGGCCAGCCGCGACAGCAGCCGGTGCGGCAGCACGTATTGCAGGAAGACCTTCGGGCTCACGGCGCCTCCGTGGCCAGCAGGGCCAGGTCGGCGGCGATGTCGGCCGGCACCAGCGGCGGCCGGATCAGCCCGGCCTGGCGGCCCTGTGGATCCACGAGCACCAGGGCACTGGAGTGGTCCATGGTGTAGTCGCCGTCTTCCAGCGGCACCTTCATGTAGACCATGCCCAGCGCGGTGGCGAATTCCTGCAGCGCCGGCTCGGGCGAGGTGGCGGCCAGGGTGTCGGGGTGGAAGTAGGCGGCGTATTCGCCGGTCTTTTCCGGCGTGTCGCGGTCCGGATCGACCGAGACGAACAGCAGGCGCGGGCGGCGTTCGGCCGGCAGCGCGTCCCAGGCCTTCTG
>DNNT01000206.1 GCA_003497545.1 Arenimonas sp.
TAGGGGTCAGAGTACTAATTCTCTGGCTCCACCGAGAATTAGTACTCTGACCCCTATTCTTTGGCCCTTTCAGCCACCCAGGCGCTGATCCAGGCGAAGAAGCAGCGTCGCCGCCGGGGTGAAAGACAGCGACAGGCCCACCGCGACGCCAGCGGTGTTGGCCAGCGCGTCGCGCAGGTCGCCCAGGCGCACGGTGGTGAGCGTAGCCTGCGCCAGTTCCATGGCCACGCCCAGCGCCACCAGCGACAGCGCCGCCAGCAGGTGCGCCCCGCGCGTGCGGAAAATCGCCACCGCCCAGGCCGTGAGGGTGAAGTAGGCCAGGAAGTGTCCGATCTTGTCGGAACCCTCGGGCCCGGGCAGCGGCACCGCCGGCAGCAGCGACAGCGCGATGCAAAGCGCCCAGCCCAGCAGCCAAAGCCCCAGCCAGAGCCGGGGGCGGCGGAAGTCGCGCATCACAGCCGCCGGCTCAGGTCGCCGCGCGCGAACACCGGGCGGATGTCCACGCCGCGCTGGAAGGCCATGGCCTGGAAACGTTCGCCCATCTCGCCCGGCAGCGTCAGCCGCTTGACCTCGTTGGTGCGGCGATGGCGCTCGACCGGGTCGGCGATGGCCTCGATCACCGCCAGCCGCTCGGCCAGCCCGCTGTTGAGCAGGAAGCTGGCCTGCGCGCAGTAACCGGCCAGGTCGAAACCGGCGCCCACGCCAGCCTCGGCCAGCGCGGTGAAATCCACGAAGGCGGTGATGTCGGTCAGGCCCGGCAGGTGGAAGGGATCGCCATGCGCGCGGTGGCGGTAGTGGCACACGAGCGTGCCGTCGCTGCGCTCGGGCAGGTAGTACTCGCGGCGCGGGTAGCCGTAGTCGACGTACAGCATCGCGCCGTCCACGAGCAGCCCGCCCACGGCCTGGATCCAGTACGGCAACTGCGGCAGCAGTTCGGAACGGTAGCCTTCGGCGAAAGGCGCGCCGATGTCGCGTTCGACGTGGCGCACGGCCGCGTGCAGCATCGCGTCGGCCGGCTGCTCCACGCGCACCAGTTCGCCGTCGGCGCCCAGCGCCACGAACTCCTCGAACACCTCGCCGCCGCGCACCGCGAAACGCGGCGTCGGCAGCGCGTCGATCACCTCGTTGGCGAACAGGAAGCCGCGCCACTGCTGCTCGGGCGGGCCGTTCAACCAGCGCACGCGGGCGTACACCTCCGGCGCCAGCGCTTCGCGCAAGCGCGCCTGCTGGCGCTCGCGCAGGTCGGCGCTGGGCTCGAGGATGAGGTACTGCGCCGGCAGCGCATCGAGCTCCTGCAGCCGGCGCAGCGCGGCCTCGGCGAAGGCGCCGCTGCCGCCGCCCAGCTCCAGGAAATCGGCCTGGCCGCCCAGCTGTTCGAACACCAACGCCGCGCACTGCGCCACGCACTCGGCGAAGGTCGGCCCCAGCTCGGGCGAAGTGACGAAATCACCTTCGGCGCCGAACTTGCGGGCGCCGGCGCTGTAATAGCCCAGGCCCGGCGCGTACAGCGCCAGCTCCATGTAGCGGGAAAAGGGAATGGCGCCGCCGGCGGCGGCCACCCGGGCTTTCACCAGCGCCCGGAGGCGGTCGCTGTGGGCCTGGGCGTCGGCATCGGGGGTGGGAAGGTGCGCGCTCATGTTGGAATCTTCATGTGCCAGCGCGCAGGATACCGGCAAACGCACGGAGCCCAGCCCAATGCCCGCCGAACGTCCCGTCGCCCTGGTCACCGGCGCCGCCAAGCGCGTCGGCGCCGCCATCGCCCGCCGCCTGCACGCCGCCGGTTACGACCTGGCCCTGCACCACCGCCACTCCGGCCAGGAAATGGCCGCGCTCGTGGCCGAACTCGAGGCCGCGCGGCCGTTCAGCACGCTGGTGCTGAAGGCGGAGCTGGCCGATGCCGCCGCCCTGCCCGACCTGGTCACCGCCACCGAAGCGCATTTCGGCCGGCTCGACGCGCTGGTGAACAACGCCAGCGCCTTCCGCCCCACGCCGCTGGGCCACGCCACGCCGGACGACTGGGACGAACTGTTCGCCTCGAACGCGCGCGCGCCGTTTTTCCTGGCCCAGGCCGCGGCGCCGGCGCTGCGCCGGGCTGGCGGCGCCATCGTCAACCTCGGTGACATCTACGGCGAGCGCCCGCTGGCGAAACACCCGATCTACTGCATGGCCAAGGCCGCGCTGCTGATGCTGACGCAATCGCTGGCGAAGGAGCTGGGCCCCGAAGTGCGCGTGAACGCCGTGGCGCCCGGCGCGGTGATGTGGCCCGAGGAAGGCAAGGCCGAGCACGAAAAGGCGGCGATGCTGGCCGCCACCGCGCTCAGGCGCGCCGGCGACCCCGACGACGTCGCCGAAGCCGTGCGCTGGCTGCTGCAGGACGCCCGCTACACCACCGGCCAGGTCATCCGCGTCGACGGCGGCCGCTCCCTCAACCTCTGAATTATTTCGGGCGGAACGCAGCCTGCAGCTCGCCGCCGGCGAAGCCGGCCGGCGCGGCGCCATCCACGGCGTAGCGGTACACGGCCGCGGCGTAGATGCCCGACAACGCCGCCTGCACCACCGCCACCAGGGCGATGGCGATGGCGCCCAGCACCGCCACGGTGATGGCCACGGCGGCGCCGGCGACGAGCGCCGCGGCCACGGTCAGGCCCACCGCCAGCACCACCACCAGCGCGGTGACCAGGCCGAAGGCCAGGTTGATGCCGACGTTGCCCACCACGTTTTCGCCCCAGGTGCGCTTGAGCAGGTCGACGCTTTCCTTCACCGCGTCCACCGGGCCGATGTCGCGCGACACCAGGATGGGCACCACCAGGAAGGTCGCCAGCGTCCAGGCCATGCCGATGAGGCTGATGATGATCTTGCCCACCGCGCCGGCGCGTTCGCCCAGCATCTTCAGCACCAGGCCGACGGTGGCCGCCAGCGCGGCGTAACCCAGGATGGCGCCGAGCTTGCCGCGCGCGATGCGCAGGCCGTCGGCCACGGTCGGGTCGCCGCCCTCGAGGCGGATCATGGCCGCGCCCACCAGCGCGGTGTTGAAGAAGAAGATCACGAAGTACTGGCTGAGGTAGAACAGGAATCCGACGATCGCACCCATCGGCCCGATCTCGCCGCCCTCGAACAGGCGAAGGCCCAGCACCGGCACCAGGAAGGTGGCCGCCACCAGCAGGGTGGCGATGGAGGAGATGACCGGGAACAGCAGCAGTTCCTTGTCGGTGCGCAGCACGCCGGCGCTGGCCTTGACCAGGTGCCAGCTGCGGGAAACCTTGTCGAACATGGCGCCACCTCCGCGGGAATCGTGTGCCGATCATGCGATTGCGCCAGGGGCCCCGCAAGGCCGGAAGTCACGCCTGCGCTGCCTATAATCGGCGCAGGCCCACCCGGACGAACCGATGACCCTTCGCCTGGCCGCGTTCGCGGCAACCCTTGGCCTTGCCCTGCTGGCCGGCTGCGAGCGCACGCCCACGCCAAGTGCCGCCGAAGCTCCCGCCGACGCCACCACGCCCGCCGACGCCG
>DNNT01000321.1 GCA_003497545.1 Arenimonas sp.
GATCGGGCCGATGCCCATCACCTCCGGACGCACGCCCGCGACCGAAAAGCCGACGAAACGCGCCAGCGGGGTCAGGCCGTAGTCCTTGATCGCCTGCGCCGAGGCCAGCATCACCGCGCCGGCGCCGTCGGACATCTGCGAGCTGTTGCCCGCCGTGACCGAGCCGCCGTTGCGGAACACCGGGCGCAGCTTCGCCAGGCCTTCGGCGCTGGTGTCGGCGCGCGGGCCCTCGTCCTGCTGCACCAGCAACTCGCGCAGCTTCACGGTGTTCGAACCCAGCACCGGCTGGCGCGAAACCACCTGGTAGGGCGTGATCTCGGCATTGAACTCACCGGCGGCCTGGGCCGCCATGGCCTTCTGGTGCGAAGCGAGGGCGAAGGCGTCCTGGTCCTCGCGGCTGACCTTCCACTCCTCGGCGACCTTCTCGGCGGTGATGCCCATGCCGTAGGCGATGGCCACGTTGTCGTCCTGGAAGACCTTGGGGCTCATGGCCACCTTGTTGCCCATCATCGGCACCATGNNGCCGCCGGCCAGCACCAGGTCGGCTTCGCCGAGGCGGATGCGGTCGGCCGCCAGCGCCACGGCCTGCAGGCCGGAGGAGCAGAAGCGGTTGATGGTCTGGGCGGCAATCACG
This sequence comes from Arenimonas sp., assembly GCA_003497545.1. Classification (GTDB taxonomy): domain Bacteria; phylum Pseudomonadota; class Gammaproteobacteria; order Xanthomonadales; family Xanthomonadaceae; genus Arenimonas. The sequence goes on from DNNT01000321.1 coordinate 635, forward strand.
TTCGGCAGGCCGGCCAGCAGCAGGCCGATGCGCGCCACGTTCATGCCCTGCTCGCCCTCGGGCATGGCGCAGCCGATGATGGCGTCGTCGATGCGGGTGGGGTCGATGCCGGGGCACTGGTCCACCACGGCGCGCAGCACGTGGGCCAGCATTTCGTCGGGACGGGTGTTGCGGAAGACGCCGCGCGGGGCCTTGCCCACCGGGGTGCGGGTGGTGGCGACGATGTAGGCGTCCTGGATTTGCTTGGTCATGGTCGGTTCCTTGTCGTCGCTCAGTTGCGCAGCGGCTTGCCGTTCTTGAGCATGTAGGCGATGCGTTCCTGGGTCTTGGGCATCTGCGCCAGGGCCACGAAGTGCTCGCGTTCGAGCTTGAGCAGCCAGGCCTCGTCCACCAGCGCGCCGCGGTCCACGTCGCCGCCGCACATCACGGTGGCGATGCGCTTGCTGACCTCGTAGTCGTGCTCGGAGATGAAGCGGCCCTCGAGCATGTTCTCCAGCATCATGCGGAAGGTGGCGATGCCGACGTCGCCGGCCACCGGGATGCCACGCGCCGGCAGCGGCGGGCGGTAGCCCGACTCGGCCAGGGCGCGGGCCTGGGCCTTGGCCACGTGCAGCAGCTCGAAGGCGTTGAAGACCACCACGTCGCCCTCGCGGGCCAGCTTCAGCTCCTTGGCCTCGAGCGCCGAGGCGGAGACCTTGCCCATCGCCACGGCCTCGAAGTAGGGCTTGAGCTGGGCGAACACGTCGCCGCCCGGGCCGGCCGCCTGCGCGGCGCGCAGCGCGATTTCCTTCAGGCCGCCGCCGGCCGGCAGCAGGCCCACGCCGGCCTCGACCAGGCCGATGTAGCTTTCCAGCGCGAACACGGTGCGGGCCGAATGCATCTGGAACTCGCAGCCGCCGCCCAGGGCCAGGCTGCGCACGGCCGCGACCACCGGCACCAGCGAATACTTGATGCGCTGGCTGGCGGACTGGAAGGTTTCCACCATGGCCTCGAACTCGGCCAGCTTGCCGGCCTGCAGCGAGGCCATGGCGCCGGAAAGGTCGGCACCGGCCGAGAACGGCTCTTTCGGCTGCCAGATCACCAGGCCCTGGAAGTCCTTCTCGGCGCGGTCCACGGCCTCGAGCACGCCGGCCAGCACGCCGTCGCCGACGGTGTTCATCTTGGTCTTGAAGCTGAGCACCGCGATGCCGTCGCCGTCATGCCACATGCGCACCGCATCGGTTTCGAACACGGTCTCGCCCGGCGCGGCGCGTTCGCCCAGCACGGGGTCGGGGAAACGCTGGCGCTGGTAGACGGGCAGGGTGGAACGCGGCAGCTTGCCGCCGCGCGCCGGGCTGAAGCTGCCCTCGGCGGCGTGCACGCCGTCGCGGCCGTCGAACACCCAGTCCGGCAGCGGCGCGCTGGACATGGCCTTGCCGGCCACGATGTCCTCGGCGATCCACTCGGCCACCTGCTTCCAGCCGGCGGCCTGCCAGGTCTCGAACGGGCCCAGGCTCCAGCCGTAGCCCCAGCGGATGGCGAGGTCGACGTCGCGGGCGGTCTCGGCGATCGAGGCCAGGTGGTAGGCGCTGTAGTGGAACAGGTCGCGGAACACCGCCCACAGGAACTTCGCCTGCGGGTGCTCGCTGGCGCGAAGCTGGGCGAACTTGGCGGCCGGGTCCTTGTTCTTGAGGATGGCCACGACCTCCGGGTCGGCGACGCCGGTGGCGGGGCGGTAGTCCTGGGCCTTGAGGTCCAGCACGACGATGTCCTTGCCCTTCTTCATGAAGATGCCGGCGCCGGTCTTCTGGCCCAGGGCGCCCTTGGCGATCAGGGCCTGCAGCCAATCCGGGGCCTTGAAGTACTTGTGCCAGGGGTCGTCGGGCAGGGTGTCGGCCATGGTCTTGATGACGTGGGCCATGGTGTCCAGGCCGACCACGTCGGACGTGCGGTAGGTGGCCGACTTCGGGCGGCCGAGCAGGGGGCCGGTCAGGGCGTCCACCTCGTCGAAACCCAGGCCCGACTGGGCCGTGTGGTGCAGGGTGGAGAGGATGGAAAACACGCCGATGCGGTTGCCGATGAAGTTGGGCGTGTCCTTGGCGTAGACCACGCCCTTGCCCAGGGTGGTGACCAGGAAAGTCTCAAGCCCTTCAAGCACTTGCTTGTCAGTCTTCGCGCAAGGGATGAGCTCGGCGAGGTGCATGTAGCGCGGCGGGTTGAAGAAGTGCACGCCGCAGAAGCGGGTGTGCATGGACTCCGGCAGCACCTCGGCCAGGCCGTTGATGCTCAGGCCCGAGGTGTTCGAGGCCAGGATGGCGTGCGGGGCCACGTAGGCCTCGATGCGGTCGTAGAGCGCCTTCTTCCAGTCCATGCGCTCGGCGATGGCCTCGATGATCAGGTCGCAGTCGCGCAGCAGCTCCAGGTGCTGGTCGTAGTTGGCCGGCGTGATCGCCGCCGCCTTGGCCTTGCTGGCGAAGGGGGCGGGGGAGAGCTTGCCGAGGTTGGCGATGGCTTTCTCGACGACGCCGTTGGGGCTGCCTTCCTTGGCCGGAAGGTCGAACAGGACGGTGTCCACGTCGGCGTTGGCGAGGTGGGCGGCGATCTGCGCGCCCATCACGCCGGCGCCGAGCACGGCCACCTTGCGGATGCGAAGTTGCGGCATGGTTGAAGCTCCGTGGGAGGAGGAAACGGGGGCTCAGCCGGCCCGGAGGCCGGCGGCGGCGAAGCGGATCAGGCCCTGGGCGGCCTTTTCGCAGTGGGCCTTCTCGGACACGCCCGAGGGCCGCTTGATCAGGCCGAAATCGGCCATGGCGTAGGTCAGGGCGCCGGCGGTGAAGTCCAGGCGCCAGTACAGGTCTTCCTTGGCCAGGTCGGGCAGGGCCTGGCCGATGGCCTTGGCGAACTCGCGCAGAACGTGGCCGTAGTTGTCGGACAGGAACTTGCGCAGGCGGTCGTTCTTCTCGGCGAACGCACGGGCCAGGACCCGGACGAAGGCCGAGCCGCCGTGGCGGTCGAGGGTGAGGGCCAGGGGCGGCTCGATGAAGGCGGCCAGGATGGCCTCCAGGTCGCCGGGCTTCTCGGACTGGGCCTTGCGCAGCAGGGCCAGGCGGCGTTCGCTCATGTCGTCCATGCGGCGCCGGAAGACCTCGTTGACCAGGTTTTCCTTGCTGCCGAAGTGGTAGTTCACGGCGGCGATGTTGACGTCGGCGCGGCTGGTGACCTGCCGCAGCGAGGTGCCGGCGAAGCCGTGCTGGGCGAAGAGCTCCTCGGCGGCGCCGAGGATGCGTTCCTTGGTGTTGAAGTGGGTCGTCGTCATGGCCTGCCAGCGTTCGATTCAAACGTGTGTTGGCGAGTGTACGCCGGCCGCGGCCGCCGTCAAATGGGCAATTGAAACAAGCGCAGGGCCGGAGGGTTCCCGGGCAGGGGTGAGGGCGGGGTGCCGGATGCTGCTGGAAATATTCAGGGATTTGCGCTAAACCCTCGATTGGACGGGGTTTTGTGTTAAATTCAGCGGCCCGATAAACCCCTGCAACCTACGGAGTTAGACCATGGCGCTGGAGCGCACCATTTCCATCATCAAGCCCGACGCGGTCGCCAAGAACGTCATCGGCGAGATCTACAGCCGCTTCGAGAAGGCCGGCCTCAAGGTCGTCGCCGCGAAGATGAAGCACCTCTCCCGCAAGGAAGCCGAAGGCTTCTACGCCGTGCACCGCGAGCGTCCGTTCTTCAACGCGCTGGTCGAGTTCATGATCTCCGGCCCGGTGATGATCCAGGTGCTCGAGGGCGAGAACGCCGTCGCCAAGAACCGCGAGCTGATGGGCGCCACCAACCCGAAGGAAGCCGCGCCGGGCACCATCCGCGCCGATTTCGCCCAGTCCATCGACGCCAACGCCGTGCACGGTTCGGACAGCCTGGAGAACGCGGCCATCGAAACCGCGTACTTCTTCGCCGCCACCGAGCTCTGCCCGCGCTGAGGAAAACCGTGACCGAGGTCGTCGCCAAGACCAACCTGCTCGACCTCGATCGCGAGGGCATGGAGCGCTTCTTCGCCGAAACCCTCGGCGAGAAGCGCTTCCGCGCCCACCAGGTGATGAAGTGGATCTACCACCAGCACGTCACCGACTTCGCGCAGATGACCGACGTGGGCAAGGCGCTGCGCGCCAAGCTGGAAACCCACGCCGAAATCCGCCCGCCGAGCGTGCAGTTCGACAAGCCCTCGGCGGACGGCACCCACAAGTGGCTGCTGGGCATGGACTCGGGCAATGCCATCGAGACCGTGTTCATCCCCGACAAGGGCCGCGGCACGCTGTGCGTCTCCAGCCAGGTCGGCTGCGGCCTGAACTGCCAGTTCTGCTCCACCGCAACGCAGGGCTTCAACCGCAACCTCAGCACCGCCGAGATCATCGGCCAGGTGTGGGTGGCCTCGAAGCACCTGGGCAACAAGACCCACCTGCATCGCAAGCTCACCAACGTGGTGATGATGGGCATGGGCGAGCCGCTGCTGAACTTCGACAACGTCGTGCGTGCCATGAACCTGATGCGCGACGACCTGGGCTTCGGCCTGGCGAACAAGCGCGTCACCCTGTCCACCGCGGGCCTGGTGCCCATGATCGACCGGCTGGGCGAGGAGAGCGACGTGTCGCTCGCGGTCTCGCTGCACGCCCCGAACGACGAGCTGCGCACCCAGCTGGTGCCGCTCAACAAGAAATACCCCATCGCCGAACTGATGGCCGCCTGCGTGCGCTACCTGCAGCGCCGCAAGAAGGGCGAATCGATCACCTTCGAATACACGCTCATGAAGGGCGTGAACGACACCCCGGAAATCGCCCGCCAGCTGGCGCGGCTGATGAAGCAGTTCTGCAACCAGGTGCAGTACTCGGAAGCGGGCAAGGTCAACCTGATTCCGTTCAACCCGTTCCCGGGCACCCGCTTCGAGCGCAGCGACGAAGCGACGATCCGCGCCTTCCAGAAGATCCTGCTCGACGCCGGCGTGCTCACCATGGTGCGCCGCACCCGTGGCGACGACATCGACGCGGCCTGCGGCCAGCTCAAGGGCCAGGTCATGGACCGCACCCGCCGCCAGGCCGAATTCAAGCGCAAGCTCGAAGAAAAGGGAGTCTCCGATGCCGCGTAAGTCCTTCCCGGTGCTGTCCGCCCTCATGCTGGCCCTCGCGCTCGCGGGCTGCGCGTCCGGCGGCGCGGCACCGAAGCAGGTGACCACCGAGGCCACCATGAGCAGCAAGGGCCTGGCGAACCTGCAGCTGGCGCAGAACTACCTGCGCGCCGGCAAGCTTGACCTCGCCATGGACCGCGCCAACCGCGCGCTCCGCCACGATCCCGATTCGGCCGACGTGCAGATCGTGCTGGGCATGATCCGCCAGTCGCTCGACGACGAAGCCCGCGCCGGCGAGCACTTCGCCCGCGCGGTGAAGCTGGCCCCGGAAAGCGGCCACGTGCTCAACGTGCACGGTGCCTGGCTGTGCGAACACGGCAGGGCCGACGAGGCCGACGCGCTGTTCGCCCGCGCGGTGCGCGACCCGTTCTACGAGGCCAAGGCGCAGAGCTATTACAACGCCGGCCGCTGCGCCATGCAGGCAGGCAACCTCGAACGCGCCGAGGCGCCGCTGCGCAAGGGCCTGGAGCTCGCGCCGGAAGACCCGCTGCTGCTCGAGCAGATGGCCCGCCTGCAGTTCCGCCAGGGCAATTTCCTCGGCGCGCGCGCCTTCGTGCAGCGTCGCGAGGCCCTGGGCGAGGTCGGCGCCGAAATGCTCGAGCTGGCCACCTCAATCGAAGAAGGCGCGGGCGACCGCGCCGCCGCCGAACGCTACCGCAGCCGCCTGCGGGAGCAGTTCCCGGACCACACGCCCAACTCCCCGGAGGGGACGCCGCAGTCATGAGCACCGAAGGCATGCAGGAAGCGTTGTTCCAGGATCCGATCGGCATGCGCCTGCGCGCCGCCCGGACCCAGGCTGGCCTCAGCGTTGAACAGGCCGGCCAGCAATTGAGGCTACCGTTGGCGATCATCGAAGCAATGGAGCGCGAAGACTGGGCCCGCCTCGGTGCGCCGATCTACGTGCGCAGCTACCTGGGCAGCTACCTGCGTCTGGTCGGCCTGCCGGAAACCCTTGCCGAACAAGTGGCCACGACCAAGCCGGCGCCCCCGCTGGTGACGATGGCCGCGCATTCGCGCATGCGCCGCACCTTCGACCGGTCGGTGCGCAACCTGGTCTACCTGGTGATGACCGCGGTGCTGGTGGTGCCGGTGGTGCTGGTGGCCCGCCACTACCAGGCCGGNNCGCTCACGCTCGACACCGATCCGGCCGCGCTGCCGGCGCCGGTGGGCGAAGTGGCGGCCCCGTCCATGCCCGAACCGCTGGTGGCCGCGCCTGCCAGCACGTCCTCGCCGGCGCCGCAGGCCGCGGAGGATGCCGGCCCCGACCCGGTGATGGCGTCGATGGCGCCGTTCCAGAAGCAGGCTTCTGCCGTGGCCGACGCAGCCGATGGACTGGTGCTGCGTTTCGCCGGCCAGAGCTGGATCGACGTGACCGATGCCAGCGGCGCGCGCGTCGAGCGCGGTCTCGTGGAGGCCGGTGCCGAGCGTCGTTATGCGCCCGGACAGGTCGCGCACATTACGCTCGGCAACGCCGAAGCGGTGGAAGTGCTGCACGGCGGGAAACCGGTGGACCTGGCGCCTTACCGCGCCGCGAACGTCGCCCGCTTTACGGTATCCTCTGACGGCGAACCCGCTCCCGCCCGGCACTGACCGCGGCCGCAGCCTCCTTACCACCCGCCCGCGCGCCTGCGCCGGGCCCGAAGAAGCGATCCATGGACCAGACCGACGAATACGAACAGGGCGAACGCGTTCGCGCCTGGCTGCGAAACAACGGCTCCTCGCTCATCACCGGCATCGCCCTGGGCCTGGCGGCCCTTGGTGGCTGGCAGTGGTGGCAGGGGCAGGGCGAGCTGCGCAAGGTCGAAGCCGCCGCGGAATACCTGGCCTTCAACAAGGCCGTCGAGGCCAACGATGCCGCGAAGGCGTCCGCGCACGCCCAGGCCATCCGCCAGAACCACCCGAAGACGCCGTACGTCGCGCTTGCCGCGCTGGCCGAGGCCGAATTGCTGCACGCGGCCGGCAAGGCCGACGAGGCCCTGGCGCTGCTCGATGGCGTGCCCACCGCCGACACCGACCCGGCCCTGGCCGAACTGGTGAAGCTGCGCGCGGTGCGCCTGCTGGCGGGGCAGGGCAAGCACGAGGAAGCGATCAAGCGCCTCGACGCCACGCCCTTCCCCAGCTACGCCGGCGTCGCCGAAGAGCTGCGCGGCGATGCCGAGCTCGCGCTTGGCCGCCGCGAACAGGCCCGCGCCGCTTACGAGAAGTCGCTCGCCGCGCTCGACCAGGGCGCGCCGACCCGCGGCATCGTGGAAATGAAGTACACCGAGGCCGGCGGCCGCCTGCCCGAACAGCCGGAGGCCTGAGCGCATGCTGCGTCGTTCCCTGATCATCGCGGCGATCCTCGCCTTCGCCACCGGCTGCACCACCATCAAGGGCATCTTCGGCGACAAGGCCAGCAAGGCGCTTGAGCCGGCCGAGCTGGTTGAAATCGAAAGCCCGCTCGCTATCAAGGCCAGCTGGACCCGCAAGCTCGGCGACGGCAACGCCGCGCTTGGCCTGCGCCAGCGTCCGGCCATCGAGGGCGACCGCCTGTACGTCTCGAACGACGAAGGCCGCGTGCTGGCCCTGGACGCCAACAGCGGCGATACGCTGTGGGACTCCGAGGTCGTCAAGACCGGCAAGCAGGGCAGCCGCGTATTCTTCTGGCGCCGCAAGGCCATCGACGGCGGCCTCACCGGCGGCCCGGGCGTGGGCAACGGCCTGGTCGTGGCCGGTGGCCGCAACGGCGAAATCGTCGCACTCGATGCCGAGACCGGCACCGAGCGCTGGCGCGCCCGCGCGACCTCCGAAGTCATCACCGCCCCGCTGGTCACGCCCGACCGCATCGTGGTGCGCAGCAACGACGGCCGCGTGTTCGGCCTCGACCCGGCCGACGGCACCCGCAAGTGGGTGTTCGACCGCGGCGTGCCGGCGCTGAGCGTGCGCGGCAACGGCGCGCCGGTGAGCGACGGCCAGCTGGTTTACCTCGGCTACGACGACGGCACCGTGGTGGCGCTGCGCCTGCAGGACGGTCTGGTGGGCTGGACCCAGCTGGTCGCCGAATCCGACGGCCGCAACGAACTCGACCGCATGGCCGACGTCGACGGCGAACTGGCCCTCGGTTACCAGGAAATCTACGCCACCAGCTTCCGCAACCAGACCATGGCCATCTCCACCGCCAACGGCCGCCCGCTCTGGAACCGCGACGTCGGCGGTTACGCCGGCCTGGCGCTGATGGCCGACCGCCTGATCGTCACCGATCCGGCCGGCACCGTCTGGGCGCTGGACCGCAACAACGGCTCGGCGCTGTGGAAGCAGGAGGCGCTGGCGCGCCGCTGGCTCACCACGCCGGCGCTGCAGGGCGACTACATCGTGGTCGGCGACATCGAAGGCTACCTGCACTGGATCCGCGCTTCGGACGGCGTCATCGCCGGCCGCGACCGCGTCGCCAAGGAAGCCATCCGCGGCACCCCGCAGGTCACGCCCACGGGCACCCTGCTGGCGCTCACCATCGACGGAAAGCTGGCCGCCTACCCGGCGCCGGCGCAGTAACGCGGCTTCGGCCGATCGGGAGAGATCCACGTGTTGCCTTTGGTCGCTCTCGTTGGCCGTCCGAACGTCGGCAAATCCACGCTGTTCAATGCGCTCACGCGCAGCCGCGACGCGCTCGTCCATGACGAGCCCGGCGTCACGCGTGATCGCCACTACGGCATCTGCCGCCTGGTCGAGGACCATCCCTTCGGCCTGTGCGACACCGGCGGTCTGTCGGNNCGCCAGTCGCGCGCCGCGGTCGAGGAAGCCGACCTGGTGCTGTTCGTCGTGGACGGCCGCGAAGGCCCGTCCGCGCTCGACGAATCCATCCTGGCCTGGCTGCGCAAGAGCGGCCGGCGCTTCTTCCTGGTGGTCAACAAGGTCGACGGGCTCGATCTGCAGTCGGTGCTGTCCGAATTTGCGCGCTTCGGCGTCGAGAAGATCATCCCGGTCGCGGCCGCGCACCAGCGCGGCGTGCCCGAGCTGCTGGACGAAGTCATCCCCGAACTGCCGGAAGACGGCGACGCCGAGGTGCTGGCCGACGACCCGGGCCGCATCCGCATCGCCTTCCTGGGCCGCCCGAACGTGGGCAAGTCCACGCTGGTGAACCGCCTGCTCGGCGAGGAGCGCATGATCGCCTCCGACGTGCCGGGCACCACCCGCGATTCGATCGCGGTGGACCTCACCCGCGACGGCCGCGAGTACCGCCTGATCGACACCGCCGGCCTGCGCCGCCGTTCCAAGGTGGAAGAGGCGGTGGAGAAGTTCAGCGTCTTCAAGACCCTGCAGGCCATCGAAAACTGCCAGGTGGCGGTGGTTCTGCTCGACGCCGGCGAAGGCGTGACCGAGCAGGATTCCACCGTGCTCGGCCACGTGCTCGACGCCGGCCGTGCGCTGGTGATCGCCGTGAACAAGTGGGACGGCCAGACCAAGTACCAGCGCGAGCAGACCGAAGCCCTGATGGTGCGCAAGCTGGCCTTCTGCGAATGGGCCGAACGCATCACCATCTCGGCCAAGCACGGTACCGGCATGCGCGAACTGTTCCGCGCCATCCACCGCGCCCACGCCTCGGCCACCCGCGAATTCAGCACCTCGGAAACCACCAAGGCGCTGGAAATCGCCTACCAGAGCTTCCCGCCGCCGGCCGTGCGCGGCCACGTCTCGAAGCTGCGCTACGCCCATCCGGGCGGCAGCAACCCGCCGACTTTCATCGTGCACGGCACCCGCCTGCGCGTGCTCACCGACAGCTACCAGCGTTACCTCGAGAACTTCTTCCGCAAACGCTTCAAGCTGGTCGGCACGCCGATCAAGTTCGTCTTCAAGGAGGGCGAGAACCCCTATGAAGGCAAGAAGAACGTGCTCACCGAGCGCCAGGTCGCGAAGAAGCGCCGCCTGATCCGGCACATCAAGCGCAACAAGTGATCCCGCCGGGCGCGGTCACGCTGGGCATCCTGGCCGGCGGCCGGGGCGAACGCTTCGGGGGCCGCGACAAGGCCTGGATCGAACACGGTGGCCGCCCGTTGTTGGCCCACGCCACGGAACGCCTGTCGGGTGGTTTCGCGGCGATGTTGGTCAGCGCCCGCAATGCCGACCCACGCCATGAAGCGCTCGACCTGTTGCCGGTGCTCGACCGCCGGCCCGGTTTCGCCGGCCCGCTGGCCGGCCTCGAAGCGCTCGCCCACGCTTGCCCCACGCCCTGGCTGCTGACACTGCCGGTGGATCTGGCCGGCATGCCGGAAGACCTGCCGGCGCGCCTGTGGGCGCTGCGCGGCGAACACGGCGCAGGGACCCGCGACGCCGGCGGCGTGCAACCGCTGCTTTCGCTCTGGTTTGCCCCCACGCTCGCCAAGGCCGCATCCGCCGCGATTGAAGCGGGGCAGGGCGCCGCGTGGCGCCTGGTGGAAACGCTGCGTCTGCCTTTGCTGGACTTGTCGCCACGGGTGCTGTCGAACTTCAATACCCCCGATTCGCTGCCGCAGGACCCAGGCCCGTGACCGAAGCCCACCGCATTTCCCTCGCCGAAGCCCTGGCGTGCATCGACCGCGTCGCCGCAGCGGCGCGCCTGCCGGCGGAATCCGTCTCGCTGTCGCGCGCCCACCGGCGCGTGCTGGCCGAAGACCTCGTGGCCAGCCTCGCGCTGCCGGGCTTCGACAATTCGGCCATGGACGGTTTCGCACTGCGCGCCGCCGACCTGGAGCGCGGCACGAGCGAAGGCCTGCGCCTGGCCGCGGAACAGTTCGCCGGCCGCGACCTCGCGCACGCGCTGGCGCCCGGCGAGTGCATCCGCATCACCACCGGTGCGCCGCTGCCGGCCGGCGCCGACACCGTGCTGATGAAGGAAAACGCCGCGCTGCGCGACGGCCGCGTGTTCCCGCTCGCCACGCCCGCGCCTGGCACCCACGTGCGCCGCGCCGGCGAAGATGTCTCACCCGGCGAGACGGTGCTGCGCGCCGGCCAGGTGCTCGACGCCGCGTCGCTGTCGCTGGCGGCGGCGCTGGGCCAGCCGGAACTTCGCGTGACGAAGCGGCCTACCGTGGCCGTCTTCACCACCGGNNCGCCGGGCCAGCCGCTCGCGCCCGGCGAGATCTACGACAGCAACCGCGTGTTGCTGCAGGCGCTGCTGATGGCCGAAGGCTGCGAACCCGTGGCCTGGCCGGTGCTGCCCGACGACCCGGTGCGAATGGCCAGCGCGCTGCGCGACGCGGCGTTTTCCTTCGACGTGGTGCTGACCTGCGGCGGCGTGTCGGCCGGCGAGAAGGATTACCTGCCAGGCCTGCTGCGCGAGGAAGGCGAGGTGCACTTCTGGAAGGTGCGCATGAAGCCCGGCATGCCGGTGCTGTTCGGCCGCCTCGGCGAGGCGCACGTGCTGGGCCTGCNNCTGGCCCCCTTCCTGGGCCTGGGCCGGCGCCTGCTCGACGGGCTGCAGGGCAGGGGAGCGCCGCGCCCCACGCTCCGCGCCCGCCTGCAGTCGCCGGTGGCCAAGAACCACGAGCGCCTGGAATTCATGCGCGGCGTGCTGGCCTGCGGCGACGACGGCCAGCTGCAGGTGCGCCCGAACCCCGCCGTGGCTTCGCACCGGCTGCGCGCCGCCGCGGATTCGAACTGCCTG